>NZ_DDCJ01000005.1:10969-19228 GCF_002335285.1 Thalassolituus sp. UBA2009 | reverse complement strand
AGGCGTATCCTTAGGCAATACCAAAAACATCCCTGATGAGAGAGGACATCCCGATGGCTGGGAAAACCCTGTATGACAAATTGTGGGAGCAGCACGTTGTTAAAGAACGTGATGACGGCACCGCATTAATCTATATCGACCGTCAGTTGCTGCACGAAGTAACCTCGCCACAGGCGTTTGAGGGCCTGCGTATTGCCGGGCGTAAGCCATGGCGTCTGGACGCCAACCTGGCGACTCCTGATCACAACGTACCGACTACCTCGGCTGAGCGTGAATCCGGCATTGCCGGTATTCAGGACCCGGTTTCCCGTATTCAGGTAAAAACACTGGATGAAAACTGCGATGAGTTCGGTATCACTGAATTCAAAATGGCCGACAAACGTCAGGGTATCGTGCATGTGGTCGGGCCAGAGCAGGGTGCGACTCTGCCGGGCATGACCGTTGTCTGTGGTGATTCCCATACCGCGACTCACGGTGCCTTTGCCGCACTGGCGCACGGTATTGGTACTTCTGAAGTTGAGCACGTACTGGCGACCCAGTGTCTGATTCAGCGCAAAATGAAAAACCTGCTGATCCGCGTCGACGGTGAACTGGGTGCCGGTATCACCGGTAAAGACGTTGTGCTGCACATCATTGGAGTGATCGGTACTGCTGGTGGTAATGGCACGGCGATGGAGTTCGGTGGTTCTGCGATCCGCTCACTGAGTATGGAAGCCCGTATGACCATGTGTAACATGGCCATTGAAGCCGGTGCCCGTGTCGGCATGGTTGGATTTGATGACATTACTTCTGAATACGTAAAAGGCCGCCCTTACGCGCCGAAAGGCGAGCAGTGGGAGATGGCACTGGCCGCCTGGAAAGATCTGGTATCCGATGATGATGCGGTATTCGACAAGGTGGTCGAAATCCGTGCGGAAGATATCAAGCCACAGGTTACCTGGGGTACATCGCCGGAAATGGTCACCACCATCGACGGTACTGTGCCGACTCTGGCCGATGCTGCAGATGAGGTTCAGCGCTCCGGTTTTGAGCGTGCGTATCAGTATATGGGTCTGACACCGGGTCAGAAAATCACCGATATTAAACTCGATCGGGTCTTTATCGGTTCCTGCACTAATTCCCGTATCGAAGATCTGCGTGCCGCCGCCGATGTGGCCAAAGGCCGTAAAGTGGCTGGCAGTGTGAAGCAGGCGCTGGTGGTTCCGGGGTCTGGTCTGGTGAAGGCGCAGGCTGAAGCTGAAGGTCTGGATAAAGTCTTTATCGAAGCCGGTTTTGAATGGCGTGAGCCGGGTTGCTCCATGTGTCTGGCAATGAACGCCGACAAGCTGGGCAGCGGTGAGCATTGTGCGTCTACTTCGAACCGTAACTTCGAAGGTCGTCAGGGCTATGGTGGCCGTACGCATCTGGTGAGTCCGGCGATGGCCGCGGCGGCCGCGATTGCCGGTCACTTTGTTGATGTGCGTGAGTTATAAGGGGAGCAAAGATGAAACCATTTACCGTACATAAGGGTATTGCTGCCCCGATGGATCGTGCCAATATCGATACCGATATGATCATTCCCAAGCAGTTTCTGAAGTCGATCAAACGCAGTGGCTTTGGTCCTAATCTGTTTGATGAGCTGCGCTATCTGGACGAAGGTCAGCCGGATGCGGATAACTCCGGTCGCCCGCTGAATCCGGACTTCGTGCTTAACCAACCGCGTTATCAGGGCGCGTCTGTGCTGCTGGCACGGGAAAACTTTGGTTGTGGTTCCAGTCGTGAACACGCCCCCTGGGCACTGGAAGACTTCGGTTTCCGTGCGATTATTGCACCGAGCTATGCCGATATTTTCTTCAATAACAGCTTTAAAAATGGCCTGTTGCCGATCGTACTTGATGACGCAACGGTTGACCGTTTATTCAAAGCTGTCGCGGCGAATGAAGGTTACGAGCTGACCATCGATCTGGCGCAGCAGAAAGTGATTACCCCGGATGGCGAAGAGATTCCGTTCGAGGTGGACGCGTTCCGTAAACACTGTCTGCTCAATGGTCTGGATGATATTGGCCTGACGCTGCAGGATGCGGATGATATCCGTGCTTATGAGCAGAACCGTCGTCAGCAGGCCCCCTGGTTGTTTGGCGCCTGAAACTGAAATTGATTATCTGCCGGGTGCGCAAGTGCCCGGCTTCTGATTCTGGAAAATGACATGTCTAAAAATATTCTGATTCTGCCGGGCGACGGCATTGGTCCTGAAATTGTTGCTGAAGCGGTTAAAGTGCTGGACGTTGTTAATCAGCGCTTCGATCTGGGCCTGAATATGGAACACGCACTGGTGGGCGGTGCTGCTTATGATGAGTTTGGCACGCCGCTGCCGGATGTGACCATGGATAAAGCCCGCGCCGCAGATGCGATTCTGTTGGGGGCGGTGGGTGGTCCTAAGTGGGATAACCTTGAAGACCGTGAGCTGCGTCCGGAAAAAGGCCTGCTGGGCCTGCGTTCGGGTCTGGAACTGTTCGGTAACCTGCGTCCGGCGAGTCTGTATCCGCAGCTGGCGGATGCCTCTTCGCTGAAGCCTGAAGTGGTTTCCGGTCTGGATATTCTGATCGTACGTGAACTGACCGGTGGTATTTACTTCGGTAAACCACGCGGTATCCGCACGCTGGAAAACGGTGAGCGCGAAGGTTACAACACCTACGTATACAACGAATCGGAAATCCGCCGTATCGCTAAGGTCGCGTTTGAATCGGCGCAGAAACGCGGTAAAAAACTGTGCTCTGTCGATAAAGCCAACGTGCTGGAAGTAACCGTGCTGTGGCGCGAAGTTATGAACGAAGTGGCAAAAGACTATCCGGATGTCGAGCTGTCACATATGTACGTTGATAACGCAGCCATGCAGCTGGTGCGTGCACCAAAACAGTTCGATGTGATGGTCACCGGCAACATGTTTGGTGATATTCTGTCGGATGCGGCAGCGATGCTGACGGGTTCGATCGGCATGTTGCCTTCGGCGTCTCTGGATAAGAACAACAAGGGTATGTATGAGCCTTGTCATGGTTCTGCTCCGGATATCGCTGGTCAGGGAATCGCTAACCCGCTGGCGACGATTCTGTCCGCGGCGATGATGCTGCGTTATTCTCTGGATCAGGCCGCAGCGGCCGATGCTATTGAACAGGCAGTGAGTAAAGTGCTCGATAAAGGTCTGCGTACCGGTGATATTTTCTCCGCAGGCATGACCAAAGTAAGTACCAAAGAAATGGGTGAGGCAGTGGTAGCTGCCCTGCAAGAGGTTTAAAAATGGCTTTGCAAAAAGTAGGTTTGGTAGGCTGGCGCGGCATGGTGGGTTCCGTGCTGATGCAACGTATGCAGGAAGAAGGTGACTTTGACCTGATTCAGCCGGTGTTTTTTACCACCTCGCAAAAAGGGCAGGCCGCGCCGCAATTTGGCGGAAAAGATTGCGGTCTGCTGGAAGACGCATTCGATATTGATACGTTAAAAACTCTTGATGTGATCATTACCTGTCAGGGTGGTGATTACACCAAGGAAGTTTATCCGAAGCTGCGTGCTGCGGGTTGGGATGGCTACTGGATTGATGCAGCCTCTTCGCTGCGTATGGCGGATGACGCCATTATCGTACTCGATCCGGTCAACCTGAATGTGATTGAAAACGGCATCAAAACCGGCATCAAGACCTATGTTGGCGGTAACTGTACCGTCAGTCTGATGCTGCTGGCATTGGGCGGTCTGTTTGAGAAAGGGCTGGTGGAGTGGGTTGCTCCGCAGACCTATCAGGCAGCTTCCGGTGCCGGTGCGCAGAATATGCGCGAGCTGATCAGTCAGATGGGCGCTATTCACGCTAATGTGAAAGATAAACTGGATAACCCGGCTTCGGCCATTCTGGAAATCGATCAGCAGGTTGCTGAATTCATTCGCAGTGATGAATACCCGAAAGCTCAGTTCGGTGCGCCGCTGGCGGGCAGTCTGATTCCGTACATCGATTCACAGCTGGAGTCCGGTCAGAGCCGTGAAGAATGGAAGGCGCAGGTTGAAGCCAACAAAATTATGGGCACAACCGCTGCGCCTGTTCCGGTTGATGGTTTATGCGTTCGTGTGGGTGCGATGCGTTGCCATAGCCAGGCAATTACCATCAAACTCAAGCAGGATTTGCCGGTTGCTGAAATCGAACAGATTCTGGCGGCTCATAATGAGTGGGTGAAGGTTATTCCGAACGAGCGTGAAGCCAGTATGCAGGAACTTACGCCAGCTAAAGTGACCGGTACGCTGAGTATTCCGGTTGGTCGTATCCGCAAGCTGACCATGGGGCCTGAATATATTTCAGCCTTTACCGTGGGTGATCAGTTGCTGTGGGGCGCGGCTGAGCCACTTCGCAGAATGTTGCGCATTCTGTTGAAGAGTGCCTGATTTGGCTGATTAAAAACGGGGCTCTGGCCCCGTTTTTTCATTTATTTTCTCTAAAGTGTGACCTAACTCGTTCTTTCCTATCGTATTTGTTTTGGTGCCAGAGGCCAAAAGATTGCGTAATCCCGTTTTATATTTGATACTTATGCCGCTTATGAACGGAATCTATAAGTAAGCTGGGTCAGGAATATCTCGACGAAATTGTTTTTCGATACTATACGGGGCGAATAATCGCCGTATGACAACAAGGAAGCACCAATGAAGCGCCTACTTGCGAACACCTTAATGCTGGTCGGAGGATTGACGGCCTCATCTCAGCTACTGGCGTTGGGTTTGGGAGAACTGACTCTCAAGTCGGCACTGAATCAGCCTCTGCAGGCAGAAATCGAGCTGGTTGAAACCGATGGCTTATCGCAATGGGAAATTAAACCGGCTCTGGCATCAGCCAGTGACTTTGAACGCGCAGGCGTTGACCGTTTATATTTCCTGACCAAAATCACATTCAAAGTTGAAGGTGACCGTGTGGTATTGACCTCACGTGAGCCGGTTAACGAACCTTTTCTTAACTTTCTGGTTGAGCTGAACTGGCCATCGGGTCGTGTACTGCGCGAGTACACCCTGTTGCTGGATCCACCAACCTTCCAGGAAGAATCTATTCAGCCGCTGGTAACAACGCCAGCAGGTCAGAGTTCTGTGGTCAGTGCTCCTGCTGAAACCACAACGATTGCTGCTCCGGCACAGCCAGTCGCAGTGAATCGCTGGGAAAGTGAACCTGCCGCTCCTGGCACGTATAAAGTTCAGCCAAACGACACCTTATGGCAGATTGCTCTTGAAACCCGTCCTGCCAGTGGCGTAACGCCGCAGCAGATGATGGTGGCGATTCAGAATGAAAATCCGAATGCTTTTATCGCTGGTAATATTAACCGCCTGAAAACGCATCAGGTGTTGCGTATTCCGGATGCAGAATCTATCAAACGTGTGTCTTTCGGTCAGGCCGTTGCCGAAGTGGATCGTCAGAATCGTGCACTGAATACCGGTGCTGCGCAGATTGATGCGACAGGTCGCGCGGGTACTGCAGTGGCAGCTGCAACAGCAAAAGACGGTGGCGAAGTCCGCCTGTTGTCGGCTCAGAGTGACAATGCTGAATCGGCGGGAGCCAGTGGTGATGCTGGTCAGGGCGCGGGCAGTGGCCGTCAGCAGGCACTGGAAAATGATCTCGCCATTGCGCTGGAAAATGTTGATAAAAGCCGCCGTGAAAATCAGGAGTTACGTGAGCGCCTGGAGTCTCTGGAAGAGCAGATCAATACCCTGCAGCGTCTGATTTCACTGAAAGACGATCAACTGGCAACCATGCAGGTCGGCGGAGCAGAACAGGCGGCAGAAGCTGTTGCTGAGCAGGCGGAAACCGTTGTAGCTGAGCCGGTTGCTGAAGTGGCGGAAACGGCTCCGGCTGCAGAGCCGGAAGCGGCGCCTGCCGGTGAGTCTGTTGATTTCAACTATTCCCAGCCTGCCGACAGTGCTGCTGTGGCAGATGGAGCTGAGGCTGTATCTGAAGCCGATGTGGCTGCGAAAGCTGCAGAAGAGAAAGCTCGCCGTGAACGTATTGCGGCCATGCTGGCACAGCAGGAAGAACAGCAGCGTCCGCAGCCAACCTTACTGGATCAGATGCTCAGTAATCCGCAGTATCCGCTGGCCGGTTTTGGTGTGCTGGTTCTGCTTGGTCTGCTGATTGCCCGTACTCTGAAACAGCGTAAGGCTGCGAAGCAGGAAGAAAAATTTACTGATGAAGAGCTGGCGTTTGCTGATGTAGATGCTGATCCATCAAGCCTCGACGATTTCGATTTCGATGATGATGAACTGGCTGTCGGGGATGTTGATCTGGATGCAGATCACGCAGATATCGATCTGGGTGATGATCTGGATGATACCCAGCACCACGAAGATCATTTTGAAACGGTCGCTCAGACTGAAGATGTCATCAGCGAATCCGATATCTATATTGCCTACGGCAAGTTTGAGCAGGCGGTTGATCTGCTGTCTGATGCTATCGAAAAAGAACCGAGCCGTTCTGACCTGCGTCTGAAATTGCTGGAAGTCTATGTCGAAATGGATGAGGCGGAAGCTTTTGCTGTTGCTGAAGCTGGTCTGAACCAGTTGGGCGACCGTGCGGCATCTCAGCAGGCTGAGCAGCTGCGCAATCGTCTGTCTTCGCCAATCGCACCAGCGGCTGCTGTAAGTGCACTGGCAGCAGGTGTGGCGGCTGACTCTGGTCTGTCTCTGGATGATGACATTCCGGCGCTGGATGATTCTATGGGTGATGATTTTGCTGATGCCCTGGATTTCGGTGATGCGCTGGATCTTTCTGAAGATATGCCCGAAGAAAATACCGATGCGGTTCTGGATCTGGGTGAGGCTGAGTCGGGTCTGGAAGAAGTGCCGACGCTGGATCTGGATGATGGACTTGAATTTGACCTGAACGAATCTGTGTCTGAGCTGGAAGCTGAGTCGGCTGAAGGTGAGGACGACTTTGATATCGCCGCTGAGCCTGCTGCCGCAGACGATGGTCTTGAGTTTGATCTTGGTGATTTCGGCGCGGAAACACCTGCTGCAGATGAACCTGAAGTCGCTTCTGTTGAAGCGGATAATGAAAGTAACTCGTTAGAGTTCGACCTTGGCTCGTTGTCGGCAGATGATGCAGCAGAAGAGCCTGCGGCTGTTGCTGAAGAGACAGCTGAAGACGATTTCGGTCTTGATTTTGACAGCGGTGAATCGGCTCCTGTCGCTGCTGATTCTGATCTTTCCGATCTGGAGAGTCTGCTAGATGGTGATGCTGCAGGTTCCGGTGAGCTGTCCGATCTTTCCTTCGAAATGGAAGAAAATACCGGTTTTGCCGAGGCTGATGGTGATGACGACCTGAAAGCCCTGGAGCAGGAGTTGGGTTCAATTAGTGCTGCGCCGGAAGCGGATGAAGATGAGTTCTCATTTGATACCAGTGATTCTGATGATGATCTGAATGCCCTCGCGGCAGAAACCGGTGAATCTGAAGAAGAAACAATGGACTTCTCTGCTGATCTGGCTGAGTTGGATTCTGAGTTGGACGGATTCGATGCTGATGATGTCCCGGTTGTGGATGATCAGCTGGAAGTGGCCGAAGAGCGCGTTGATCCAAGCATTCCGGATGATCTGGATGTCAGCGTTGATGGCGATATCGATCTGGATGAGCTGGCGGCTGCGGATGATGAATTTGACTTCCTGGCTGGCACCGATGAGTGTGCAACCAAGCTGGATCTGGCCCGTGCCTATATCGACATGGAAGACTTCGATGGTGCCCGTGAACTGCTGCAGGAAGTGGTTCAGGAAGGCTCGGATCAGCAGAAAGCGGATGCCCGCAGTCTGATGGATAATCTGGCCTGATAGAGTCTTTAATGTCTGGTTTTACCTCCGGTGTGCAGCGTTACGCTGCCATCGTGGAATATAACGGTGCCCGTTTCCACGGTTGGCAGAAGCAAAAACACCACAACGAACCCACCATTCAGGCCGCTCTTGAAGCGGCCATTTCGAAAGTTGCTAACCACCCGATTGAGATTGTCTGTGCGGGGCGTACCGATGCCGGTGTGCATGCAACCCGTCAGGTAATTCATTTCGACAGTCATGCAGTGCGTACGGAATACAGCTGGCTGATGGGCGTGAATACCAATCTGCCGGACGGTGTTGCATTGCAGTGGGTGTCTCCGATTGATGGAGAATTTCACGCACGTTTCAAAGCCCGCGCCCGCCGTTATCGCTACCTGATTAATAATTCTCCGACCAAACAGGCGCTGCAGCACGATCAGCTGACCTGGTGGCGTTACCCGCTGGATGCGG
>NZ_DDCJ01000005.1:0-10710 GCF_002335285.1 Thalassolituus sp. UBA2009 | reverse complement strand
CGTGCCAAAGATTGTCAGGCGAAATCACCGGTCAAAACCATGCATCATATTCAGGTGAAGCGCTGGGGCAATATCATCATGCTGGAGCTTGAATCCAGTGCGTTCCTTTATCATATGGTGCGCAATATTGTCGGTGTCCTGCTGCCAATCGGGGAGGGGCACAAGCCGGTGGAGTGGATGGCTGAAGTGCTGGCTACCCGCGACCGCAAGCAGGCCGGGGTGACCGCGCCCGGAGAAGGGTTGTACTTTGTCGGTGTGGATTATCCGGAACAGTTTGATATTCCCTGTAAGCCTTATGGTCCGGCGCTGCTTGAGCCGGTTCTGAACCTGATCTGAATCGCACCTGATCCTCTTGCTGGGCAATGCTGGCGTGGTGAATGTCAGCGCCTGCCTTGCTATCATGCCGGCTTTATTGTCCGGAAGTTGTTATGTCTGCCTCCTATCGACGCACCCGAATTAAAATCTGTGGTCTGACCCGTGCCGAAGATGCCGCTGCCGCTGTTGCAGCAGGGGCTGACGCCGTTGGTCTGGTTTTTTATGCGCCCAGCCCGCGCGCGGTCGATATCGCCATGGCGCAGGCGGTGGTGGCAGCGGTTCCGGCTTTTGTTACTGTGACGGCGTTATTTGTCAATCCGGATGCTGCTGAGGTGCAAAAGGTTCTGGATAGCGTTAGAATCGACCTACTTCAATTCCACGGTGATGAAGAACATGACTTCTGCAGTCAATTCAATCGTCCCTACATCAAAGCCCTCCGTGTCCGGCAAGCGTCGGATGTGGTGGAGGCGTGCCTGCGCTTCCCAGGCGCACTGGCAATTCTGCTAGACAGCTATAAGCCGGGTGTTCCCGGCGGTACCGGCGAAACCTTCGATTGGGCGCTGGTACCTGATCAGCAAACCAAACCAATTATTCTTGCCGGTGGTCTGACCCCCGAAAACGTAGGCCTTGCTATCCGCCAGGTGGCTCCCTTTGCAGTGGATGTCAGTGGCGGGGTTGAAGCGGCCAAGGGTGTGAAAGATCACGGCAAAATGACAGCATTTGTTAATGAGGTGTACTGTGTCGACCAACAATCCTTTTGATCTCGACCTGCCTGATGCGCGTGGCCATTTTGGTATTCATGGCGGCCGCTTTGTTTCTGAAACCCTGAGCGCTGCGCTTGATGAGTTGGAAACAACCTACAAAAAACTGCGTGACGATGCCGATTTTCAGGCCGCTTTCGATAAAGACCTGGCCCATTATGTCGGCCGTCCGTCGCCGCTGTATCTGGCCGAGCGACTGACCGCCCATTGTGGTGGTGCGCAGATTTATCTGAAGCGTGAAGACCTGAACCACACCGGTGCGCACAAGATCAACAACACCATTGGTCAGGCATTGCTGGCCAAGTTTATGGGCAAAAAGAAAATCATTGCCGAGACCGGTGCCGGTCAGCACGGTGTGGCGTCCGCGACGGTTGCCGCGCGTTTTGGTCTTGAGTGCAAAGTCTTTATGGGCTCGACTGACGTTGAGCGGCAAAAGCTGAATGTATACCGTATGAAGCTTTTAGGCGCCGAAGTTGAAGCGGTGGAGTCCGGTACCAAAACCCTGAAAGACGCCATGAACGAAGCCATGCGCCACTGGGTAACCAACGTCGATGATACTTTCTACATCATTGGTACCGCCGCTGGGCCGCACCCGTACCCGATGCTGGTGCGTGATTTCCAGAGTGTGATCGGCCGCGAAGTACAGCGTCAGAGTGTTGAGCAGTTCGGCCGCCAGCCGGATGCGCTGGTTGCCTGCGTTGGCGGTGGTTCTAATGCGATCGGTCTGTTCCACCCTTACATCAAACATCCCGAAGTGGCTATGTACGGTGTTGAAGCCGGCGGTCTGGGGCTGGACGGCGACGATCACGCTGCGCCGTTGAGCAAAGGCCGTCCGGGTGTGCTGCATGGTAACCGTACTTATCTGATGGAAGATGAGAATGGCCAGATTATGGGTACGCATTCCATTTCCGCCGGTCTGGATTATCCGGGCGTGGGCCCTGAGCACAGCTGGTTGAAGGATGTTGGTCGCGCCCAGTATGTAGCGGCAACCGATGATGAGGCGCTGGATGCCTTCCATAAGCTGACCCAGCTGGAAGGTATTATGCCGGCGCTGGAGTCTTCCCATGCGGTGGCTTATGCGATGAAGCTGGCGGCAACTATGAAGCCGGATCAGGTGATTGTTGTGAACCTCTCCGGTCGTGGTGACAAGGATATTCATACCATTGCCACGCTGGATGGAGTCACCGCTTAAGCCGTTCGGTGCTATTGCGCTCGAAGCTACGGCGTTAAGAAACAGCTCAAGATGCTCATGTAGGAGATATACACTCCGCTCTTTCGCTGTTTCTTGCCTTGTATCTTCATCGCTCATAACGCCCCGTGCCTCTGGGGTGTAGTAGCCAGAAGACCAAGCAAAAACAATTTTATCGCTCAGCGGAGATGTCCGCTGAGGTTAAACAGAATTCAGGAGACTGAGATGTCCCGTATTAAAAATGCATTTGCCAGCCTGGAAGCTCAGGGTAAAAAAGCGCTGATTCCCTACATTACTGCTGGCGACCCACAGAAAGACGCGACCGTACCTATGATGCGCGCACTGGTTGACGCCGGTGCCGATATCATTGAGCTGGGCGTGCCGTTTTCCGATCCGATGGCGGATGGCCCGACCATTCAGCTGGCCTGTGAACGTGCGCTGGCGCATAACACCTCACTGCACGATGTACTGGCGATGGTGGCGGAGTTCCGTACAACCAACAGCAACACGCCCATCGTGCTGATGGGCTATCTGAATCCGGTTGAGCGCATGGGCTACGAAACCTTTGCCGCCGCTGCGGTTGAAGCCGGTGTTGATGGCGTGTTGATGGTTGATCTGCCGCCGGAAGAAGCGGTGGATGTTGAAGGGTTCTTCAAATCCCGCGATCTCGACATGATCTACCTGATCGCGCCGACCACCAAAGACGAGCGTATTGAGCGTATCGGCCATGCCGGCAGCGGCTATGTCTATTACGTATCGCTGAAAGGCGTAACCGGTTCCAAAGCGTTGGATGTCGATGATGTTGCGCGCAATCTGGAGCGTATCCGCAAGCATGTTTCTATTCCGGTTGGCGTGGGTTTCGGTATCAATACCGGCGAAACCGCAGCGGCCGTCAGTAAGGTCTGTGATGGGGTGATTGTGGGTTCTGCCATCGTTAACCTGATTGCGGCTAACGCTGATAACGCCAAAGCGGCGCAGGATGCGGTATCTGCTCTGGTTGGCAGCATGCGCACAGCGCTGGATGCCTGAACGCATGAGCTTTGATGTTCAGACCGCCGGCCTTGAGCAGTGGTTGCAGCGACTGGAATCCATGCACCCGAGCGAGATCGATCTGGGTCTTGCGCGGGTGAAGGCGGTGGGCGAGCGGCTTGGCTGTCTGCGCCCGGCGCCGCTGGTGATTCTGGTTGGCGGCACCAATGGTAAGGGCACAACCTCGGCATTGCTGGCCGCTTTACTGCGCGAGCAGGGGCTGAATGTCGGGGTTTATTCATCGCCGCATATCCGCCGTTATAACGAGCGGGTTGTGCTGAATGGCGTGGAAGCCTCTGACTATGAACTCTGTGCCAGTTTCCGTGCGGTTGAGGCGGAGCGTGGTGATACCAGTCTGACCTATTTTGAGTTTGGTACCCTGGCTGCGCTCAACTGGTTTCAGCAACAGCAGGTGGATGCCTGTGTGCTGGAAATCGGTCTGGGCGGACGCCTGGATGCGGTGAATATTGCTGAGCCGGATATTTCCGTGGTAACCAGTATTGGTCTTGATCATCAGGCCTGGCTTGGGGATACGCTGGAGCAGATTGCTTACGAAAAAGTCTCCATTGCCCGGCCCGGGCAAACGCTGGTGTGTGGTCAGCCACAGCCACCGGCAACGGCAAAAGAAACCGCTGATGCTATTGGTGCACAGTGGCTGTGCCGTGATGAAGATTTCTTTATCGGGCGCTCTGAGCAAGGGTTAGAGCTGCGTTTTGTGCAGAATGGTGAATTGCATACCTGGCAACTGCCGGGGGCGCATATTCCTTATCATAATGTCGCGACTGCGGTGCAGTCTCTGGCGGTGCTGGGGCAACTTCCGGAGCAAGCTGTCGTTGCCCGTGTGGTTGGCTCGTTACAGGTCGCCGGTCGTTTGCAGCACTATGTGCGCCAGAAGGCGGAGCAGCGTCTGCAGCTGACACTGGATGTTGCGCATAATGAGCAGGCCGCGGCCTATATCGGCGCTCAGTTGCAACAGGTGGATGGCATTGTGCTGGGGATGCTGGGCGATAAGCCGGTTAATGAAGTGATTCAGGCTTTGCCGGCCAGTGAACACTGGTATCTGGCCGGACTCGAAGGGCCCCGGGCGCTGAGTTCGGAACAGTTGCTGGAACGTGCGCAGGCATTAACGGCTAAGGCGGCTTACTGTTTTGAATCGGTCGCCGCGGCTCTGGATGCGCTACCGGCCAGTGGTCACTGGCTGGTGTGTGGCTCTTTTTATACGGTAGAGGCCGCGCTGGAGTGGATGCAGCAACAGGAGGCAGAAGGGAAGGGGCAATGGAACAACATCTGAAAAAACGCATTCTCGGTGCCTTTGTTACGGTGATCGCGGTGGCCATTGCTTTGCCAATTGTACTGGATGGTTCGCGCAGCCAGCTGGCCTTGCAGAGCGATATTCCACCGATGCCGGATATGCCGGAATGGTCCCGTGTTGAAGATGAACGCCGGGTCCGTATTGAGTTGGAGCAGCTGGCTTCTGGCGAAGCCGCCGCGCAGATTGCAGTGCCGGACACGGATGTGGTTGAACAGAACGACCCGGCCCCTCCGCGTGGACAAAGCGACCGTACCGAGCTCGACAGCAACCAGTTGCCCTATGCCTGGACGCTGCAGCTGGGAGCTTTCTCGGAACAGAAAAATGCCTTTGCATTGCGCGATCAGCTGCGTGCCAAAGGTTACAAGGCGTACACCCAGGAATTTACCGGCGATAAGCTGACCCGGGTTTACGTTGGGCCGGAGCTGCAGCGCAGCCAGATCGAAACCCTGCAGAAACAGCTGCGCAAAGAGCTGAAGCAGCAGGATATTCATATCAAACGTTACCGTGCCGAATCCTGAGCCGGCCATTCTTCCGGCCGGTTTTATCTCTGGCCGGCGAAGCCGGAAAGCATGTAACTTCGCTGCCTCAGGCCAAGTACTGCTTTCCTAAGCGGGCCGCTTTGGTATACTGCGCGCTTTCCAATTTCCAGCTCCGGGGCGATCAATGGCGGTAATTGATTGGGTGATACTGGCCGTACTGGCGGTATCGAGTCTGATCAGTCTGAAGCGTGGCTTCGTCAAAGAAGCTCTGTCTCTGGCCAGCTGGATAGCAGCGTTTATCATTGCCCGTCTGTTCAGCGGCAACCTCGCGACTCTGTTGGACGGAGTGGTGGAAACCAACTCGGTACGCTGGATCCTTGCCTTTGTTATTTTATTTGCCGGTACGGTCACCATCGGCGCCATGGTAAATCACCTGTTGGTCGAAATGGTGCGTATGACCGGCCTGGGCGGTACCGACCGGGTGTTCGGTATGGTGTTCGGCCTGATCCGTGGCCTTGTGGTGCTGGTTGCCATCGTCTACGGCCTGCAGTTTACGTTAGTGCCCCAGGATGCCTGGTGGCAGGACTCAACCTTTATTCCTCATCTGACCACGCTGGCTGACTGGGCACGTAAAACGCTGCCGGGCGCTGCAGATCAGGTGATGTCTCTTACCAATTAGTTTTTAGTTTCTGCTGAGGTTATACGCGCATGTGCGGAATTGTGGGGATCGTTGCCAAAACCCATGTTAATCAGGCCATCTATGATGCCCTGACGGTGTTGCAGCATCGCGGCCAGGACGCTGCCGGTATTGTTACCAGCTTTGAAAATAAGCTGTTTCTGCGTAAGGATAACGGTCTGGTCAGCGACGTGTTCCGTACCCGTCACATGCAGCGTCTGACCGGTAATATGGGGATCGGCCATGTGCGTTACCCGACCGCCGGCAGCTCAAGCTCAGCGGAAGCTCAGCCGTTTTATGTGAACTCACCGTACGGTATTACTCTGGCGCATAACGGCAACCTGACCAATACCGAACAGCTGGCGGATGATATTTATCGCGAAGATCTGCGTCATATCAACACCACCTCCGACTCGGAAGTATTGCTTAATATTTTTGCCCATGAACTGCAGGAACAGAAGCAACTGCAGCCATCGCCGGAAGTGATTTTCAAAGCAGTGAAAAATGTTCATCGCCGTATCCGTGGTGGCTATGCTGTCGTCGCCATGATCAGCGGTTACGGCATTGTGGCTTTCCGTGATCCGAACGGTATCCGCCCGGCGATCTTTGGTCGCCGCGATACCGCTCAGGGGCCGGAATACATGGTGGCTTCTGAATCGGTAGCACTGGATGCGCTGGGCTTTAAACTTGAGCGCGATATTGCTCCGGGTGAAGCCATTGTTATTACCGAAGAAGGCGAACTGTTTACCCAGCAATGTGCAGAAAATACCTCGCTGACGCCCTGTATTTTTGAACACGTTTATTTTGCCCGTCCGGACTCCATCATTGATGGTATTGCCGTGTATAAAGCGCGTTTGCGTATGGGTGAAAAACTGGCGGAAAAAATCATGCGCGAGTATCCGGAGCATGATATCGATGTGGTTATTCCGATTCCGGATACCAGCCGTTCTTCGGCACTGGAGCTGGCGAATAAACTGGGCGTGAAATATCGCGAAGGTTTTATGAAAAACCGTTATATCGGCCGCACCTTTATTATGCCGGGTCAGCAGCAGCGTAAAAAATCGGTTAAGCAAAAACTGAACGCGCTGGATCTAGAATTCCGCGGTAAAAACGTTCTGCTGGTTGACGATTCTATTGTGCGCGGTACCACCTGCGAACAGATTATTGAAATGGCACGTGAAGCGGGTGCCAATAAAGTGTACTTCGCCTCGGCGGCACCTGCTGTGCGTTACCCGAACGTTTACGGTATCGACATGCCGGCGAAAGAAGAATTTATTGCCCATGGCCGCAGCACCGATGAAATTGCCAAAGAAATCGGTGCCGACTGGCTGGTGTATCAGAATCTTGATGACCTGATCAGTGCCTGTCTGGAAGGCAGTAAAACCGAAGCGCGCTCGTTCGATTGTTCGGTCTTTACCGGCGAATATGTGACCGGCGATATCAATGAAGCCTACTTTGATCGTCTGTCACAGTTGCGTAACGATGCCAGCAAAGGCAAGCGTGCAGCGGTAGAAAATGTTGCCATTGATCTGCACAACGAAGCAGAGTCCTGAAGCTGAATTCCGGGAAACAGGTGTGCTATGAACGATTTTTCGCAATTTAATGATCGTTATCAGTCAGATCTCGAAGGCTGCGCCTTTGAGACGCTGGCTGTTCGTGCCGGTCAGGTACGCAGTGCAGAATGCGAACATTCTGAAGCGATTTTTCCGACCAGCAGTTACGTGTTTAATTCTGCTGCTGAAGCCGCAGCGCGTTTTGGTGGCGAGTCAGCGGGTAATGTTTATTCGCGTTACACCAATCCGACGGTACGTACCTTTGAAGATCGTCTGGCAGCACTGGAAGGCGGCGAGGCCTGTGCGGCAACTTCTTCCGGTATGGCGGCTATTTACGCGGTGGCGATTGCTCATCTGAAAGCCGGTGATCACGTATTGTGTTCAGCCAGTGTGTTCGGCAGCACTATTATGCTGTTCGAAAAATTCCTGCGTAAATTTAATGTGTCGATCGATTATGTCGATCTGCTGGATCTGAACGACTGGAAAAATAAAACCCGGGAAAATACCCGTTTATTTTTTCTGGAATCACCATCCAACCCATTAAATGATGTGGCTGATCTGGAAGGCATTGCTGCGATCGCCAAAGAGGCTAACGCTTTATTTGTGGTTGATAACTGCTTCTGTACTCCGGCGTTGCAAAAACCCTTGCTGTGGGGTGCCGATCTGGTGGTGCATTCTGCCACTAAATACATCGATGGGCAGGGACGTTGTATCGGTGGTGCGGTTGTTGGTTCGTCAGAGTTGATTGAACCTGTTATTGGTGTACTGCGTTCAGCAGGTCCGACCATGAGCCCGTTTAATGCCTGGGTGTTCACCAAAGGTCTGGAAACATTGTCGCTGCGCATGAAAGCGCACAGCGAGAATGCAATGCAGCTGGCGCAATGGCTGCAGCAGCATCCGAAAGTAAAAACCGTAAATTATTGCGGTCTGGAAAATCATCCGGGCTATGCTCTGGCGAAAAAACAGCAGAGTGGTTTTGGCGGTGTTTTATCCTTTGAAGTGATTGGTGGCCGTGAAGAAGCCTGGAAGGTGGTGGATGCCACCCGCATGATTTCTATTACCGCTAATCTCGGTGATGTTAAAACCACCATTACTCACCCGGGTACCACCACACATGGCCGGTTGAGTGAAGACGAACGGCAGAAAGCCGGTATTTCTCAGGCGTTGCTGCGTGTTGCTGTGGGTCTGGAGAGTATCGATGATATTCAGCGCGATCTGGCCCGCGGTCTGGACGCACTGTGAATATCCGCGAGTAAAAAAGAACGGGAATAACCCAGGTTATTCCCGTTTTTTTTGGTCTCATTTTTCCCCGTACGGTTATCAGTCTGACCATTCTTTACGCGCAATTCTGTGCTTCTTTCCTCAGCCTGAGTGTCTGCCCATTTCCCTGCAACCCTGAGTCACTTATGCTTGAGCTTTATGACGGGCAGTAACAGGAAACACTATGACCACTCCTATTCAACGTGCGCTTGAGCAACTCAGTGCTGTCATTCTCGGTAAAGAAGAGCAGCTCAAGCTGGCGCTCAGTTGTCTGCTGGCCCGTGGTCACCTGCTGATTGAAGATTTGCCCGGCATGGGCAAAACCACCTTATCCCACGCTCTGGCTGGTGTGCTGGGTCTGCAATATAACCGCATTCAGTTCACCTCTGATTTATTGCCCGCCGATATTCTTGGCGTCAGTATTTTTGAGCGTGAAAGCGGTTCGGATGTTGGCCGCTTCCGTTTTCATCCGGGGCCGGTGTTCACCCAGTTATTACTGGCCGATGAAATTAACCGCGCAACGCCTAAAGCACAGAGTGCGTTGCTCGAGGCGATGGAAGAAGGGCAGGTGACGGTGGAAGGGGAAACCCGGCCACTGCCTATGCCGTTTTTCGTGATCGCCACACAAAACCCGGTGTCGCAATCGGGAACTTTCCCGTTGCCGGAATCTCAGCTCGACCGTTTTTTAATGCGTATTCAGCTGGGCTATCCCAATGAGAAGGCTGAACGCGAACTGCTCGAAGGACGTGACCGCCGCACCATGGCCAGCAACCTCAAGCCGCTTTTAACCACGCAGGAATTAGCGCAGCTGCAACAGCAGGTAAACAGCGTGCAGGCCTCGGCCAGTGTGCTGGACTATGTGCAGCGCATTATTGCTTTTACCCGTTATGAGGGGGGCTTTCAGTACGGTTTATCACCGCGCGGTGCGCTGGCTTTGCTGCGCAGTGCCAAGGCCTGGGCTCTGGTGGATGGTAACCGTCAGCATTTGCTGCCAGAGGATATTCAGGCGGTGCTGCCGGCGGTGGTTGATCATCGTCTGGCAGAAGCGGCCGATGGCGGCGCGCACAGCGTATCGCAACGTATCCTCAATACGGTGCCGGTTCTGGTATGACGACACTCGCCAGTCGCTGGCGCGCGCGCTGGAAACGCTGGCTCGACCGGCGTATTCCGCCGGCGCCTCAGGTAACGCTTAATCATAAGTCCATTTTTATTCTGCCAACCCGTACCGGGCTGCTGTTCACGCTGTTGCTGATTGTCCTTCTGCTGACGGCGATTAACTACCAGAACAGCCTGATTTACGGCCTGACCTTCTGGCTGTTCAGTGTGTCGCTGGCGGCGATGATGTTCACTTTCCGTAACCTGTCCGGACTGACGCTGGCGGCCGGGCGGGCGTATCCCTGTTTTGCCGGTGATGTGATTGAGTTACCGCTGCGCCTCATCGCGGCTCCCAAGCGCTTTCATGAAGCCTTATTGCTGGGTTTTCCCGACAATCCGGCACAACTGACCGATGTCGATACTGCCCAGACCCGTACGCTGGCGCTGAGTTTCCGCACTCATAAGCGTGGGCCGCTGCAGGCCGAACGTTTGCGGCTGGATTCACGCTTCCCGCTGGGGCTGTTCAACACCTGGACCTGGATCAAACTCGACTTTAACGCGCTGGTTTATCCGAAACCGGAAACCGTGCCCTTTGTGTTTGCCGCCGGTGAGCAGGGCGATAAGCTGGCCGGAGCGCCATCCAGTGTGTCCGGTCAGCAGGATTTTCAGGGGCTGCGAAATTATCAGCCGGGCGATTCCATGCGCCAGATTGCCTGGAAACAGCTGGCCCGCGGCAAAGGTCTGGTGAGTAAAGATTTTGACCATGACGAAGGTGCAACCTGCTGGCTCGACTGGGATGTGTTGGCGCCACAAAGCACCGAGGTGCGCTTGTCACGTCTGTGTGGCTGGGTTTTACAGGCGCATCAGCTGGGCTGGCGTTACGGTCTGCGTCTGCCGGGTAAAGACATCGCTCCGGATCACAGTGACGGTCATCGTGACCGCTGTCTCGAAGCGCTGGCCCTGTATGGTTTTGACCGGGGGGCGCTATGAGCCGAAGCGGGGGCTTAATGAGCAGTGCCGGTCATCCGAATACCGATCTGC
>NZ_DDCJ01000008.1:4679-18479 GCF_002335285.1 Thalassolituus sp. UBA2009 | reverse complement strand
GGCACGGTAATCAGCGGTAAAAACAGCGCAATTTTCCAGCTTCTGGTGGTGTTTTGCAGCGCCATGATTTCAGTGTAATCGGTAGCGGCTCCGGCCATCAGGAAGGTAAAGGCATTGCCCGGCGCCGCCGCGCGGTTAAATAAATCGGCGGCAATCGGACTGGAGCCTTCGGAGCAGACTTCAATAATGGTCGTGGCCAGCAGCGTCATTAACAGTCCGGTAAAGCTGGCACCAAACCAGATGCCGAAGCTGTCTTCCGGCACAAAGGCACGCACCAGTGCAATTAACACCACACCAAAGAATACCCAGCGCAACACCATTTTGGATTCTTTAAAGCCCTGCCAGAACATCTTTAACAGCGACGGTACTGACCAGTCATTGTCTTTCCAGGTACTTTTCAACGTTGGCAGAAAGGGAACCTGCTGAAATTCGCCCTGATTCGGATTGGCCGGCAGCGTACCGCGCTCAACCAGTCGATCAAAAATCCAGCCGCTGATCCAGGCAATCAGCAGAGAGGCGGCAATAAATAACAACGTCCATTTAAGGCCTATCAGTCCAATCAGAATTAACGTCAGCGTTAAAGAATTCCATGGACTGGCAATCAGGAAAGCCATCACCTGACCGATACTGGCGCCACGTTCATACAGCTTCATCGCCACCATTAAAATGCCGTGGTTACACAGGTCAAGCAGCAAGCCGGCCAGCGTCGCGCGGAATAATCCCCGCTTACTGCCGCCCCTCCCCAAAACCGACATCACCAGCTCACGCGGAATACGCCCCAGCAAGCCAACAAAGAACGAGGCGGTCAGAATCCCCCACCACATGGCATTAACCATTTCATACGAGGTATGCAGCATCACGCCCAGCCAGGGCAGACTGCTGTCAGGCTGATGACCCAACAATAAAAAACCGATATAGCCCAGCACCACAAAACTGCCGCAGCCCCATAAGATCCAATCGATGCGGCCTTTTTCTGCCGGCGGACAGCAACCGCCTGACTCACCGCTTTCGGTACCACAGGAAGCTGCCACTGCGGACGTGCTGCCGCAACACGAACTCTCAGCGACTTTCGCTTCAGCCGCACAACACGAGGCCGGTTTTGCCGCTGCTGATGTTTTCGCACTGCCGCAACATGAGCTTTCGCTGCTATTTACTTCAGTTTTTTTTACTTCCGCGTTTTTTACTTCCGCGGCACAACATGACACTGGCTCTGCTGATGTTTTCGCACTGCCGCAACACGAACTCTCAGTTGCTTTCATTTCAGTTTCTTTCGTTTCAGTAGCGCAGCATGAGCCCTGCTCAGCTTGCTTTGATTCCTTCTCACTGCCGCAGCAGCTCTTTCGTTCCGTATCAGTCATGCTGAGACTCTCCCCGACTTCCACAACGTTCACTCAGGTGCACATCGGCACCTTCTATCAAATGACAAATATGTTCTCCACAGGGGACACAATCAGGTTGCTCTGCCCACTGCTCAACCGCCCGTTCCATCCGTTCTACCAGTGCCTGCATTGCCGCCAGACGGGCCCTGGCCTCTGACAACCGGGGTTCGATCAGCTGACGTACCGTAGGACAAGGCGACTCCCCCTGTTCTGCCGCCTGCAGCATGGTCTGGATATCTTCCAGAGTGAAGCCCAGATCCCGCGCCTGCAGAATAAACCGCAGACGTTTGTGCTCCGCCGCGGTGAAGTGATGATAACCACTGTCGTCTTTGCCAGGTTTCAGCAATCCAATCCGCACATAATGGCGGATGGTATTGGCATTTACCTGCTCGCGTCTGGCGAGTTCCAGTACCCGCATAGTCTTCTCCTGCCCGAACATACTTCAGTATTAGCGCAGCTTAAACCTTTGAGTAACTCACAGGTCAAGTGGTGTTTTCAGCCGTTTTCCGCAAATTGTCACCCCACAGCCGGATACAGATCAGAAAACGGCCTGAAAAAACCGCAGGTTACGCATTTTATCGCGCCGCTTCGGCTATGCTTTTAAAGTCAGTGACGAAACCGTCTGCATAGCCGGTCAACCGCACTGAGGGTTCGTAACAGACCTAAATGAGACTGTCCATGCCACAGCACCCGGCCGGACAACCAGACAGAGACCTTATGTTTTCTATCCGTCAGCTGTTTCTTTTTCTTTCGATCATTTTTATTGCCCTGCTATTCGCCGGGTTACTGTTGGTGCGCTGGCTGTGGTTTTATCCGGCCGAACTGAACACGGCACTGGAAACGCAGAAGAACGAAATGTTCAGCCTCAACAGTGTGCTGGAACTGAAGAAAGAAACCCTGGCAACCTTTGTCTCCGACTATGCCAACTGGGACGATACCTGGCATTACGTTCAGGAACCTTATAGAGAATACATCGCCACTAATTTTACTGACACCACCTTCGAATCACTGAAGCTGTCCGGTGCCCTGCTGCTCAATAATCAGCGTGAACCTGTCTTTAATCTTGAATACAACAGTGAGTCATCGCTTGTAACCAGCAACAGCACACGTCTGCTTTACTGGTTGCAACAGGGTGGCGTTGAACATCTGAATGACCAGCCAACAACGCTGTTTCAGAGCATTGATGAATCACCGTATCTGTTAGCCATCAGCCCGGTAATGCACTCCGATAACTCAGGGCCAAGGCAAGGCTGGCTTATTTTTTTCCAGTTGCTTGATGACGACATATTATCTGTCTGGAAACGGATTACCCGCATTCCACTGATGCGGACAGACATACCGCAGAATGCTGTCGACCTGCTCACCAGCCCCGAGGACGCACAGACATTTCATGATCGCTGCCTGATGTCACCGGAGCAACAGCCGGTGTACTGTTTCCGCATTCATCATCAGCAGGAACTGCCGCAATTCCTCAGTTCCAATGTCATCACAGCCTTTCTGCTGATTGCGCTGATTCCGGGCATTATTTTTATTCTTCTGGTTCATTTACTGATTACTCCAATCCGTAAAGCAACCGATTTGCTGGAGTTAAATAATAAAGACGGCATGCTGCGTCCGGTACTGTTCACCACACCACTCCGCATCCGTGAGTTGCGCCAGCTGCGCGATACCTACAACCAGCTGGTATATACCGCCCGCCAGCAACAGGCGCGTCTTGAACAGCTGTCCAATACAGATCGGCTGACCAACATTCCCAATCGCCGTGCCTTCGATGACGCATTGGAATCCACCTGGAAACGCCTGAAACGACATAAACAGTCCGCTGCCTTAATTCTGGTGGATATTGATTATTTCAAACGCTTTAACGACCACTATGGTCATCAGGTGGGTGATGATGCGCTGCACCGCGTTGCCCAGGCGTTAAAAGGCTGTGCCAAACGTACCGATGAAATTACCTCGCGTTTTGGCGGCGAAGAGTTTGCGCTGATTTTATATATTGATGATGCCAACAATCTGGATGCGGTACGCCACAGAATCCACGAGAGCATCCGCGAATTGAATATCCGCCATGAACACTCATCGGTCAGCAAAAAACTGACCATCAGTTTTGGTATTGCATGGATCCGGGAATCCGGCCCGTGGCTGGAAAATATGTCAAAAGAAGAATGGTTAAGAGCGGCAGACGCCGCTCTCTACGAGGCCAAAGCTTCCGGGCGTAACTGCAATATGCTGCAGATTATTACCCCGGAAATGCCTTTTACAGAGTCACCTGTATGGCAGCAATCACCCGATTAGCCTTGTCTTTCGCCGCCTGAATACTTTCATCACGAGCCAGCGCCACGCCTAAACGGCGCTTACCGGATACTTCAGGCTTACCGAATAAACGCAGCTGAGTATGAATTTCAGCCAGCGCCTTATCCAGACCGGAATACTGCATCGTGGTGGATTCACCCGCCACCAGCAGCACTGAGGATGCCGATGGACCATGTTGCTGAATATTCGGAATCGGCAGCCCCAGAATCGCCCGCGCATGCAGGGCAAATTCGGATAAATCCTGTGAAATAAGGGTAACCAACCCGGTATCGTGCGGGCGTGGTGATACCTCACTGAAAATCACCTCATCGCCTTTGACGAACAGCTCAACGCCAAACAGCCCCAGTCCGCCCAGATCATCGGTCACCACTTTGGCAATATGCTGCGCTTTCGCCAGTGCGGCGTCCGTCATCGCCTGCGGCTGCCAGGATTCCTGATAATCACCGTCTTCCTGACGATGGCCAATAGGCTCACAGAAACTGGTCACCGTATTGCCGTTGCTGTCTTTATGGCGAATGGTCAGCAGCGTGATTTCAAAATCAAAGTCGACAAAACCTTCAACAATCACTTTGCCCTTGCCGGCGCGGCCGCCCTCCTGCGCATAAGCCCAGGCGCGGGCCAGCTCACTTTGCTCACGCACAAAGCTCTGTCCTTTGCCGGAGGAACTCATGATCGGCTTCACCAGACACGGCAGACCAATGGCTTCTGCCGCTTTAAAGAAATCCTCTTCGTTATCGGCGAACTGATAACTTGATGTCGGGACTTTAAGTGTTTCCGCCGCCAGACGACGGATGCCTTCGCGGTTCATGGTCAGCTGGGTGGCGCGGGCGGTCGGGATAATCCGCACACCTTCCTGCTCCAGCTCGGCCAGGGTTGCGGTAGCAATGGCTTCGATCTCAGGCACCACCAGATGCGGTTTTTCCTGTTCAATGACCGCGCGCAGCGCCGCGCCATCGAGCATATTCACCACATGGCTGCGATCAGCCACCTGCATCGCCGGTGCATTCGCATAGCGGTCAGCGGCAATCACTTCACAGCCCAGACGCTGCAGTTCAATTACAACTTCTTTGCCCAGCTCGCCGGCACCGCACAGCAGCACCCGGGTGGCTGTCGGAGAAAAAGGGGTTCCCAGTGTTGTCATGGTGTTGTCCATCAGAAAGAAAAGAAGTGGCCGGTCAGTCGGCCTTTACGGGGGTAAAATTCATCGCATCCTGCTCGCGCGCTGCCACTTTTTGCAGTACCGCCCGGCGCTCGTCATCGCTGTAGCGTCCCCAGCGGCTGATTTCTTCGCCGCTGCGGTAACAGCCGACACAGACATCATTTTCATCCAGCGCACAGATACTCACGCACGGGGAGCGGACCGGAGTCGTCACAGTTCAATCTCCTGCAGTTGTTCGCGGTAGCGTTTGGCATTGTGCACGTAGTGCGCGGCACTGCCTTCCAGCATTTTGCATTGCATCTCATTCAGCTGGCGCTTAATCACCGCAGGCGACCCTACGACCAGTGAACCATCGGGAATTTCCATGTTTTCCGGCACAAGCGCATTCGCACCAATAATGCAGTGCTTGCCGATTTTCGCGCCGTTCAGCACCACCGCATTAATACCGATCAGCGAATAATCGCCAACCGTACAGCCGTGCAGCATGGCGTTATGACCCACAGTCACGCCCTTACCCAGCGTCAGCGGGATACCGGAGTCGGTATGCAGCACCGCGTTATCCTGCACATTGGAATGCTCACCAATGGTGATCAGATCGTTATCACCGCGGATAACCACACCAAACCAGATGCTGCTGTTGTCGCCCAGAACAACACTGCCGATCACTCTGGCGCCATCGGCAACAAAGACATCCTGTCCACGGGTCGGGCGACGCTCGCCCAGCTGATAAAACATAGAGTTCTTCCTATACCTTGTACGGAATATCGCAATCCCAGAGATGATTCATCATCTCCGCAATCATCATGGCGGTCAGCCCCCAGATGTGGAAGCCATTGAAATCGTAACTGGGAATGCGGATCTGGCCGCGCTCAAAATAACGACTGGGCGGCAACTGAAAATGACTTAACGGAACTTTAAATACCGCATCCAGTTCACCCGGATTGGCAATCAGCGGCTCTTCCGGTGGAATAAGCCCTAACACCGGCGTTACCAGATAGCCGAAGCGTGATACCACCTGATCCAGCTCCCCCAGAACCCTGACACGGTTGCGTGCCAGTGCCACTTCCTCTTCAGCTTCACGCAGTGCCGTAATAATAATGTTCTGATCTTCCGGGTCACGCTTGCCGCCAGGAAAGGCAACTTCTCCCTGATGGGTCGATAAATGCACGGCCCGGCGGGTTAACACCACCTGCGGCTGCTCTTCGTCCGTGAGGGCAACCAAAACACCAGCTTCAGCCAGATCGGGTTGCTGCACTTTTCGTGGCTGATGTTGCTGCAGACGCAGCTGCAGATAGTCGAAGAGCGGAGATGAATTCATAACGTCATTGTAATGTCTGGATGAAAAGCGAGCCAGTACTGCTCTGGCTTACGTAACAAATAAGGGATTTTTTATATTTTTTAGTCATTAAAAGCTCCGACTATTGTATGAATCCTCACAGGAGGATCATCACAACCACTCTCAGATCGTTTACTTAACATTCTGTTTTTAAACGATTTAAGCCATAGAACGTTATCTGTCATGACCATTTTTATTAATTAATTCAGTCATTTAGCCGGTTTTTTCAGACGGACAAAAGGATTCTGTCACATCTTGTAATTCGGTAGACTAAAACCAGAGAAATGCAAACAAAAACCTGTACGGAGTGCCTGTTGTGCAACTGCCGCCCTTTGATGAACTGAAACAACTGGCCAATCACAATCCGGAAGCTCTGGAAGCGTTGCGTCAGCAACTGATCGAGCAGACCATTAACAGCGCAGGTGAAGATTTCCGCCGCCGTCTGCGCGGCCTGCAATTTCAGATTGATATGGAACGCCAGCGTGCCAGTAATCCATTATCGGCCTGCCTGCGCATGTCACGTATGATGCACGAGCGTCTGCACTGCATGGTCGAGAGTCTGAATTTCAGTGATGACAGCAACGCAGATGCACTTCTCAGCCGCAACACAGCCAATAACGCTGGTGTTGCCAATGTTATCCCTTTTCCGTTCCGGGCCAGTTCCTGAGTCAGTTATACTCAGCCAGGGTCTGTTAACATTAACTAAGCAGGCCCTAGTTTTTATTCAGCGGCCGGACATCCCATGAAATACTGCAGCCATTGCGCCAGTGAACTTACCTTTATCATCCCTGACGGCGATAACCGCCCACGCTTTGTCTGCCCCGCCTGCCACTCTGTTTTTTACCAGAATCCACGCATCGTAGCCGGTACGCTGCCGGTTCATAAAGGGCAGATACTGCTCTGCCGCCGCGCCATCGAACCACGCCGTGGTTTCTGGACCCTGCCAGCGGGCTTTATGGAAAACGGCGAAAGCACCGAGCAGGCCGCTTTACGTGAAACCTGGGAAGAAGCCCGCGCGGTCGTACAGCTGCAATCCCTGTTCAGCATGATCACGGTGCCGCATATTGATCAGGTACATATATTCTTTCTTGCCGAACTGGAAAAAGCAGAATTTGCTGCGGGCGATGAAAGCCTGGAGGTAGCCCTGTTTCATGAAGACGACATCCCCTGGAAAGAGCTGGCCTTTCCTACCGTCAGCAAGACGTTAAAACGCTATTTCGCCAACCCGTCAGCTCAGCAGGCAACCCACGTATTTGATATCGATATATCCCAGGCTCTGGCGAAGGGGTTGTAGTGAAGGGATTGCAGCAACCGGATTTATAACGGCGCCAGCTGCCATACATCGTATGCTGGCTCTTCGTATGGGTGCGCCACTTTCAGAGCCTGAACGGCGGCGCCGATCAACTCATCCGCGCAGACCATTTCCACACGGTATTCCTCGACCTGCTCCAGCTGACCGGCCTGCCCGATAAAAGGATTGGCCGCCGCTGACGGGCGGAACTGACCGATGCCTGCAACCTGCCAGCAGCATTCCTGATATTCACCTATTTTTCCTGCACCGGCAGAAAAGACAGCGTCCTTCACCTTTTCAAGATCCGACGCAGGCACATAAAACACCAGTTTGTACATTATTTTTCTTCCTCTCGATAATTTAGTCAGTTGCCAGTAATGGTCTAGGCTTGAATATAACGTCCGTCATGCCGCCATCTACTAAGGAAATTTCATGAAGGGTAATAGCCAGTCCATTCAGCATAAAGTTTACTTTGCTTTAGGCAGTATCTTTTTGCTGGTTCTCATTGTTGTTATCAGTGTTGCAGTATCCGCTGAGCGTAAAATGAGCTCAGATATGGTTCATGCCCAACTGCGGGATAAAGCTTCAGGCTATCTCGATACCATGAATATGCTGATGATATCCGGCGCGATATCAAACCGCGAACTGGTACGTACCAAGCTGCTGTCCGACAACAATATTGTCGAAGCGCGGATGCTGCGCAGCCCGAAAATTGATGCTCTGTATGGTAAGGGGCTTGATCACGAGTATCCCCTTGATGAACTCGACCGGCGGGCACTGGCCGGCGAGGAAATTCTTATTGAAAACGACAGCAAAGACGGCCACACCCTGACCTTTCTCACCCCGGTTCTGGCCCATGAGGATTACCGCGGCACCAACTGCCTCGGCTGCCATCAGGCCAAAGAAGGTGATGTCCTTGGTGCCATCCGCATCAGCTACTCGCTGGACGAACTTGATGGCCATATCTTTAACAACATGCTCAAGATGGGACTGATTCAGGCAGCCATGTTTATTGCCGCGTTGATTATTCTTTCCCTGCTGCTGCGCAAAGTCATTATTTCGCCGGTGCGCCGTATGCACCGCACACTGGATCAGATGGAACGCAAATCCGATCTGACGCAACTGGTAAAAGTCGACAGTGCTGACGAAATCGGCCGCACAGCAATGGCCCTCAATAAAATGATTGAGCGCTTCTCTGACTCGCTGCGCCAGGTGGTCAGTTCTTCCGGCGAACTTGAGGACGCGGCGAAAAATATCAACGTGTCGTCCAGCCAGTCACTACAGGCCGCCCAGTCACAAAAAGCGGAAACCACACAGATTCAGCATGCCATTGAAGAGCTGCACGAAAGTATTCAGCTGGTTATGGCCAACGCGGAACAAAGCAGCCAGGCTTCTGCCGAGGCCAAGGTTGTCGCCCGTAACGGCGTGATTAAAACCGATCAGGCATCGGCCAGTATCAGCAACATGAATACCGCGATTCAATCGACCGCAGAGGTAATCGCATCGCTTGATCAGCGCAGCAATAATGTTGGCGGCGTATTGGGTGTTATTAAAGGCATTGCCGAGCAAACCAACCTGCTGGCGCTGAATGCAG
Source organism: Thalassolituus sp. UBA2009 (assembly GCF_002335285.1). Lineage (NCBI taxonomy): Bacteria > Pseudomonadati > Pseudomonadota > Gammaproteobacteria > Oceanospirillales > Oceanospirillaceae > Thalassolituus > Thalassolituus sp. UBA2009. The sequence continues at coordinate 9,407 of NZ_DDCJ01000008.1, read as the reverse complement.
CCATCGAAGCAGCCCGGGCCGGGGAATCCGGCCGCGGCTTTGCCGTGGTCGCCGATGAGGTACGCACCCTGTCGCAGCGCACACACGAGTCGACCCAGGAAATTGAAAGCATGATCGAGCAACTGCAATCAGAAGCACGTCATGCGGTCGATTCCATGCACAATGCGCAGAGCATTGCCGAAGAAGGCATGGAGCGGGTAAACGAGGCGGCCAAAGCCCTGCACAGCATGACCGAGCACGTTGACCGTATGAGCAGCCTGAACGACGAAACGCTGAAACGTATGCATATGCAGGTCGAAGTCGGACGTAATGTGAGTCAGGGTATTGAAAGTATCAGCAGCCATTCCCTCAACACCTCACAGAGCGCCGAGCAGACCACCGATATTGCCAAGCGTCTGGTGAACATGGCCAACCACCTCAGCACTCTGGTGAAGAAATTCCGCCTCTGACCCGGGCAGACGTCTCCAGAGAACAACAACGCCAGAAACAAAAAAGCAGCCAATGGCTGCTTTTTTGTTTCTTTTCATGGGTGCCAATAGGCTCAGTGCGAACGGACAATAATCGCCGTTGAATCTTCCAGCAGAGTCAGGTTATCCAGCGCTGTCTGATTGTCCGTACCGCACACTTCCTCATCGGCTTTAAAATCGCCGCAGACCGCAGGCCGGCGCGGATCACCAAAAAGCAGACACAGATTGCGTTCATCCAGCTGTACGCAGCGCTCACCGGCGGCTTTACCGCCGGGCATACCGGGAATAGGAGAAGAGATAGAGGGGGCAATGCAACAGGCACCACAACCGAGTCGGCAATCCACAAACACCTCATACAACACAATGATATGAGGCCATTCACCTCAGTAACGGTAGCGGGTTGCGTCCTGCAGTTCTTTTTTCTGCATTAAACGCCACATAGTCAGATTAAAGCGCAGAGCATATTGGCGCAGCCGCGCCAGTTTTGCCGGGTCATCTTCGACATTGGCAAAGGTTTCCCAACGTTTGTTCAATGGCCGGATACGATACTCCCGCCGCACCTTATCGGCTTCCGCATCTTTCAAACCGGGCAATTCTACGCCATCTGCCAGCTGAATTCCGACAAATTCATATTGCCCCGTGCGAAAGCTATCGCGGGCATCCTGTACCGGATAAGCCAGCAGGTTCTGATCATTACCAGCCCATGCCGCAGGAATAGCCATCAGCGCCAGAAACAGACTCGCAGATAACACCGGCAATAACGGGCGTAAAAACAGCATCAGCATACACACTCTCTAATTATAAAGAGTATCAGTATAGACCGTTGCAGAGCGCCTGAAGGCCGTCCGGCTTGCCATCCCCAAAAGGCTGGGATAGCCTTGGCGCCAGCCTGAATATCCGCCTTATCAGCAGCGTAACAACACGTTTGATAAGCTCAGAAAATGACTAAGGACGACCCGATGCAAAGCACTCTGCGCGCTTCTCTGCTGATCTCAGCGCTTGCTTTTTGCTCAGCGCCGATACTGGCCGCCGATAACAGCGAACCAACCAATTTCCGTGTGGGTGCCGGGCTCTTTCAGGCCGATATAGGTAATGCCCCTTCTTATCTGCCCAACGGCGAGCAACAGGGATTCAGCCTGTTCGCCGAATTTCCACAAAGCAACCATGCCGCCTCGCGCTTTATTCTTTACCGCCTTAATGGTGAGGATGACATCCAATTGCAGGGCGGCGAAACCCAGCTGATGTGGGGCTGGGGGCTGGCCGAACCCGGCTTCCGCATCTACACCGGGCCAGCCTGGCACTATGAAAAAATACTGGTACAGCGTGCTGCCGGCGATCATTACCGCGTGTTTAACGGCTGGGGATGGCAGTTTGGTGTGGGCGCTCAGTTTGATGCCATCATCCTCGACCTGGCCGCCACCCTGCGTGACCCCAAGGACTACAACAGCGAAAATCTTCAGGCCGGCGCCAGCAAAGGTGACGTCTGGACCCATAATCTGCTGCTCAGTTATCGCTTTTAAGGAATTCAGAAATGACCACCCCGGTTACCGTACGCTATATGTCACGCGCCGAAATCGAACGCCTGATGTACAGCCTCAGCGCCGACAGCAGCAACGAACAGGCACAACTGTTTGAAGCCCTGGTTCGTCGTCTGCTGGAAATCATGGAGCAGGAAAACCGCTAGTGCCGGATACCTTTCCTCCCGCCATTACGCCACCCGGCTCACAGCCATTTTCTGTTATTGACCAGACCGAAGACTGGCTCGCCATCCACAAACCCGCCGGCATTGGCATGCACAGCGAAGACGGCGAAGCGGGTCTGGTGGTGCTGGCCGAACAGCAGTTTGCCTGCCCGTTATGGCCGGTTCACCGTCTCGATAAAGTCACCTCCGGCATTATTCTGCTGGCGAAAAACGCCACCGCTGCCGCCCGCCTCAGTGCCCTGTTCGCTGAGCATAAAATCCAGAAATACTATCTGGCGCAGAGCGCGCAAAAACCGAAAAAGAAACAGGGCTGGGTTAAAGGTGATATGAGCAAAGGCCGTAATGGCAGCTGGCTGTTACAGCGCAGCAGCCACAACCCTGCCATTACCCGGTTTATCAGCCACTATGATGAGCAACAGCAGAAGCGGCTGTTTCTGCTCAAGCCCCTGACCGGCCGCACCCACCAGCTGCGGGTTGCCCTGAAGAGTCTCGGTGCCGCCATTGACGGCGACGAGCGTTATGGCGGCGAGCCCGCCGACCGCACCTATCTGCATGCCTTTATGCTCTGCTTCCGCGATGAAGTCAGCGGCGCTGACCCGCAGGATCTAGTGCTGACCTGTTTGCCACAGCATGGCGACTGGGCAACTCTGCCCGACAACTGGCTGACCCCCTGGCAACTTCTGTAGCCTTTTCCCTTCTTTGTCATAACCCCGCTGCATTATCAGCGGACAATCCGCAGCACCTGCGAACACTCCCTATACTGTGCACAGTTAAAGCGTCATCCGGACGGTTGCAATTATTATATTAGTATATTCTAATGTAGTAATATTGATATTAACCCGAACCAATCGCCAGTCCATACCGATTGGTCTGACGCTGAATTCAGAGAGGAATTTTTCATGCCGACCACACAGCCTTCGTCCCGTCGTCTGCTGCGCAGCCTGAGCCTGGCTCTGCTGGCCCTGCCTGTATTCGCGGCAACCACACAAGCCGCCGATCAGACCAGCGCCACCAACAGCCAGATTCTGCAGGCCACCACCGTGCCGGTGTACTTTGATCTGGAAGCCACACTGGAAGCCGTGCACGAAAGCACGATCTCAGCGCAGACCAGCGGTGCCATCAAAGCCGTACACTACGATGTCAACGACCGTGTGGAGCAAGGCGCTCTGCTGCTGGAAATCGTTGATACCCAGCAACAGGCTCAGCTGGAACAGGCACGCGCTAATCTGGCCCAGGCCAAAGCCCAGAACGAAGACGCTCAGGTACTGCTGACCCGCAACAGCCGTCTGTTCAAACAGGGCACGCTGTCACAGGGTGAATTCGACAGCAGCAATGCCCGCGCCAAAAGCGCCGCCGCTGCGGTCAAAGCGGCCGCTGCAGCGCTGAAACAAGCCGAAGAGCAGCTGGCCTATACCCAGGTAAAAGCGCCTTACGCCGGCCTGGTTAAAACCCGTTATGTGGAAGTCGGCGAGCTGGTCAGCCCGGGGCAACCGCTGATGACCGGCGTATCACTCGAACAACTCCGTGCCGTTGCCGACGCTCCGCAACGTATCGCCAGCCAGTACCAGGAAGCCAGCCAGATTCAGGTGCGCGTGGGCGAACACAGCATCAACCCGGACAGCGTTGTGCTGTTCCCTTACGCCGATGCCACCCATCACAGCGTGCGTCTGCGCGCCAATCTGCCAGCCAACAGTCTCGATGCCAGCGGTCGCGCACTCTATCCCGGCCAGTGGAGCATCATTCGCGTACAGACCGGCGAGCGTAACGCCCTGCTGATTCCGGCCAGCGCCCTGCTGCAGCGCTCAGAGCTGACCTCCGTCTATGTGCTGGATAACGGTCAGCCGGAGCTGCGTCAGGTTCGCGCCGGCAACCGTCATAACGGCATGGTAGAAATTCTGTCCGGCCTCAGCGCCGGTGATGAAATCGTCAGCGATGCACTGGCCCAGCTGGCCGCAATCGGTTCACAGGGAGAATAATCATGGCGCTCGGAATTTCCGGAAAAACCGCACAGGCTTTCCAGAACTCGGCCATCACCCCGCTGCTGGCCCTGCTCGGTCTGCTGCTGGGCTTCTTCGCCATCATGGTGACGCCGAAAGAAGAAGAACCCCAGATTGACGTTACTTTCGCCAACGTGTTTATCGGCTTCCCCGGTGCCAGCGCACGTGAGGTGGAGCAGCTGGTCGCCATTCCGGCCGAACAGGTGCTGTCTGAAATCAAAGGCGTGGACGATATTTTCTCCATCAGCCAGCCGGGTCAGGCCATTCTGACCGTGGCCTTTGAAGTCGGTATTCCGCGCGAAGAAGCCATCCTCAACCTGTACAACCAGGTCTACAGCAACAATGACTGGTTCCCGCAGAATCTGGGCGTGATGCAACCTGTGATCAAACCCATGGGCATCGACGATGTACCTATTATGGGCATTACCCTGTGGTCGGAATCCGCCGAAGTCACGGCGTCGCAGCTGACCCAGGTTGCCCATGCACTGGAAACCGAGCTCAAACGTATTCCCGGTACCCGCGATATTTACTCCATTGGTGGCCACAACAATGTGGTGAAAGT
>NZ_DDCJ01000008.1:0-4428 GCF_002335285.1 Thalassolituus sp. UBA2009 | reverse complement strand
CGCAACGCCCTGCTCAGTGCCAATGCCGGCGGTTATCATCAGCCGCTGTTGCAGAATAATCAGGTGATCCAGATTCAGGCCGGCAGCTTCCTGAAAACCCGTGATGAACTGGGCCAGCTGATCGTCGGCAAAGACCAGAGCGGTCTGGTGTATCTGGCCGACGTTGCCACCATCCAGCAGCAACCGGATACCCCGGAGCAGGCAGTCTTTACCCGTAAACTCGGGCAGGACAGCTCACGCCCTGCCGTTACCCTGGCCATTGCCAAACAGCCGGGCATGAACGCCATTGATATCACTCAGGCGATTGAGCAGCGCCTCGATGATCTGCATAACCGCCTGATTCCGGCCAATATCAGCGCCGAAGTCACCCGCGATTACGGCATTACCGCCAAAGATAAATCCGACAAACTGATCACCAAACTGCTGTTTGCTACTGCGGCCGTGGTGGTGCTGGTACTGGCGACCATGAGCTGGCGCGAGGCCGTGATTGTCGGCGGTGCAATTTTCATTACCCTGGCGATCACCCTGTTTGCCAGCTGGGTGTGGGGCTTTACCCTCAACCGCGTATCACTGTTCGCGCTGATTTTCTCCATTGGTATTCTGGTCGACGACGCCATCGTGGTGGTGGAAAACATCCACCGTCACCTGCATATGGGCGGCAAGAAATTGCTGGAAGTGATTCCGGTAGCCGTGGATGAAGTCGGTGGCCCGACCATTCTGGCGACCTTCACCGTCATCGCCGCGCTGATGCCGATGGCGTTTGTGTCCGGCCTGATGGGCCCTTATATGAGCCCGATTCCGATCAACGCTTCAACCGGTATGCTGATCTCTCTGGTGGTGGCTTTTGTCGTAACCCCATGGCTGTCTTACAAACTGCTCAATCGTCACACCCCGGACAATGCTCACAGCTGCGATGAGGCCGATCCGAAGCAGGGCAAACTGTATGACGGCTTTAACCGCCTGATGCGGCCTTTTATCGAAGGGGCTGACGCCGGACGCAAACGTCTGCTGCTGTTTGCCGGTGTAACCGCGCTGATCATGCTGGCGGTTGCCCTGCCGGTATTCAAACTGGTGGTGCTGAAAATGCTGCCGTTTGATAACAAGTCTGAATTCCAGATCATCGTCGATATGCCGGAAGGCACGCCGGTAGAACAAACCCTGCGTGTACTGGAAGAACTGTCCGACGAGCTGATGACCGTGCCGGAAATCAAAGACGTACAGCTTTACGCCGGTACCGCCGCGCCGATTAACTTCAACGGTCTGGTGCGCCAGTATTACCTGCGCGCTCTGCCGCATCAGGGCGATATTCAGGTGAATCTGGTCGATAAACACCAGCGCGACCGTCAGAGCCACGACATCGCCCTGTCCGTGCGCGAACCGCTGCAGGCGATCGGTAAAACACTGAACGCCAACGTTAAAATTGTTGAGGTTCCACCCGGTCCGCCGGTGATGGCACCGATTGTGGCGGAAGTGTACGGTCCGGATTACGAGCGCCAGATCGCTGCCGCCAAACAACTGCGCAGCCTGTTTGAAAACACACCAGACATCGTTGATACCGACGACTGGGTGGAAGCCGATCAGGAGCAGTGGCTGCTGGAAATCGACCGTCAGCGCGCGGCGATGCTCGGCGTTGCCCAGAGCAGCATCGTGCAGGCAATCAATACCGCCTTAGGAGGCGAAGACGTCAGCTACCTGCATACCGGCAACAATAAATACCCGCTGCCGATCCGGCTGGAGCTGAACGAAGGCGATAAAGTCGACCTGAACCAGCTGCTGGTGATGAAAGTACGTGCCGCCGATGGCCGCTTTATTGCCCTGTCTGATCTTGTACATGTGCGTAAAGGTGTTGCGGAGAAAACCATCTACCACAAAAACCTGCAGCCAGTGGTGTTTGTTACCGCCGATATGGCCGGTGAGCTCGACAGCCCGCTCTACGGTCTGTTCAGTATGGCCTTTGGCATGGCAGACGCCGGTATGAACTGGCAGCAGATGTACATTCAGCAACCGCCGCTGACCGATGACATCAGTATGAAATGGGATGGCGAATGGCAGATCACCTATGAAACCTTCCGCGACATGGGCATCGCCTATGGCGTCGGCATGATTCTGATTTATCTGCTGGTTGTCGGCCAGTTCCGCTCATATCTGGTGCCGCTGATTATTATGGCGCCGATTCCGCTGACCATTATCGGCGTCATGCCCGGCCATGCACTGTTTGGCGCACAATTCACCGCCACTTCGATGATCGGTATGATCGCGCTGGCCGGTATTATCGTGCGTAACTCCATTCTGCTGGTCGATTTTATCAATCAGAAAACCGCCGAAGGTATGCGCTTTGAAGACGCGGTTATCGTCTCGGCTGCCGTGCGTTCACGGCCGATTGTACTGACCGCGGTGGCCGCCATGATCGGCGCGTTCTTTATTCTCGACGACCCGATCTTTAACGGTCTGGCGATCTCACTGATCTTCGGCATTCTGGTCTCGACCCTGCTGACGCTGGTGATTATCCCGCTGCTGTACTTCGCGGCCTTCCGCAAAACCTTCAGCGCCAGGGCCTGAACCATTAGCCCAGCTGCCGACCTGAAATGGAAAAGCCTGCCTTGCGCAGGCTTTTTTATTGCCTGATGAGCCCAGTCGCCGGTATAACCTTCTGCTAAACTGACGTTACTCTTCCAGAAGCGCAGCGACACTCCAGACACTCAGGTCTTATTTCGGAATGATCATGGAAACCAGTACTGAAAGCCCGGGAAAAAAAACCATCGAAAACCGGCGTCATTCTATTTTATGGCGGGTCATCCTCTACTTTGCTATCGCTTCCATCGCTCTGTCTGTCTGCGTCTCTGCCGCCATTGTTGTCTGGAATTACCAGCAACAAACTGAAGCCTTTCAGCGCAAACTCGAAGATATCCGTGCCGGTTACTCCGAATCCCTCGGTTCCAGCCTGTGGTTTTACGATGAAATTCAGATCCGCAGCCAAGTAAAAGGCATCATGAACCTTGAGGCCATCAGCTATGTGCGGGTGACCGATAACCTGAATATGAACATCGAAGAAGGCCGGCGGCCACACCATAAAGACGTGGAAAAAATGCCGATTGCCTTTAATGGCAAAGATATCGGTTTTCTCGAAATTGCCTTCGACCGCGATGCAGTATTTGCCCAGGCCTCCCGTGCGGCTATTTCCAATATGGTTGCGCAGCTGGTCAGTCTGATGCTGCTGGCCAGTCTGTTAGGGTTTGTTGTCCACAGTCTGATTAATCGCCGTATCAGCCTGATGGCAGAAGAAGTTAATGAACGTCTGAACAGCAACAGCTTTGAACCACTATCTACCCGCTCCGGCAATAATCTCGATGAAATTGACGTACTGATCCGTGCTTTCAACGCTCTGTCAGAACAAATGAACGACGAGCTGCAGCAAAAAACCCTGGCACAGCAACAACTAAAAACCATTAACCTCGAACTCGAAGACCGGGTTAAAGAACGCACCAACAACCTGCAATGCACCGTCGACGAACTGAACCAGACACTGGCCGAGCTGCATACCACGCAAAGCAAACTGATTGAATCAGAAAAACTGTCATCGCTGGGTGGAATGGTGGCCGGTATTGCCCATGAAATTAATACTCCGCTGGGCCTGTGCATTACCATTCACTCCTACATCGCAGATCATTATCTGAAGATGAAAAGCGCCTTTGAGCAGGGAGAAATGCGTAAGCAGGATTTTGTCGAATTTACCGGCATGATGGATGAAAGCCTGACCATCCTTGATAAAAACCTGCAGCGTGCCGCCCATCTGATTAAAAGCTTTAAGCAGGTATCCGAAGATCAGACCGGCGAGCATATCCGTAAATTTTCACTGCATGATTATCTGCACGAAATTCTCGAAACCCTGTCGCCGAAATTCAAACAGAATCAACATCAGGTGGAAATCGATTGTTCCGAACAGCTATGGATGCAGACCTATGCCGGTTCTATCAGCCAGGTGCTGACTAACTTAATTATGAACTCGCTGCTGCACGGCTTTGAGCATAAAAAAGACGGCCATATCCGCATTCAGGCAGCCGAAGAGCGTGGCAATATTGTTATCCGTTACAGCGATGATGGTATTGGCCTTAATGCCGAAGCAAGAGCCAAAATCTTTGAGCCCTTCTACACCACCAAGCGTGGCCATGGTGGCACCGGTCTGGGCATGCATCTGGTCTACAACATCGTGCATCAGCGCTTAAAAGGCGATATTCAGATTGAAGACAGCGAACAAGGCGCCGCTTTCCGGCTGGTTATTCCGAAGGTAACGGAAGAGCACAGTACGCAGATATAAAGATTGCTGTATAAATGTCCTTATAAAGACATAAAAAAGCCCGCATCAGCGGAACTACTGTCCCACAGTTTTTAATCAGCACCGTAGCTGACAAAAACAGCATTTTTTAACAT
>NZ_DDCJ01000004.1:0-5949 GCF_002335285.1 Thalassolituus sp. UBA2009 | reverse complement strand
TTGGGCGAGCGCACCAGCAACTGGGCAGGCACGGTTCGGTCGCCAATGTGCAGGCTGAGGGATTGTTCCGGCGACAGGCACCAGTCACTCCCGAGTCGCTCGTTGAGATAATCGGCACAGAACGCCCAGAATGAGGTGTACCAGGAGGTCGTATCGCCGGGCGACTCATCCGGCGCAGAGGGAATGTACCAGCCTTTGATCACCTCTTTGATAAAGCCGTATTTCAGCAGACGCTCACGGTGGACACGGCTGAGCTGCGCCGAGCGGATAGCGGTAACGCCCTGATCCTGAAGGATTTTAAGCTGCTCTAACGAGTTTGCGAGCTTCTGCGATACATCATTCATAACACCACCGTCAGCGTATTCTGCTTTGCGGTTTATAGCTTATCATGCATTGTAATTTATAGCTTATTATGTATTACGATTTACAGCTTATTGTGCATTACGGTTTATAGCTTATTGTGCTGATCAATGCTTTTCTCGTTCCCATGCTCCGAGTGGGAATGCAACTCCGTAAGCAAAGACTCCCACGCAGAGCGTGGGAGCCAGATGTTCAGCCTTCCGCCCGTAACTCGTTCCCATGCTCCGCGTGGGAATGCAACTGAGCCAGCCAGGGCTACCACGCAGAGCATGGGAGCCAGATGAGCCCGCATCCATAAGCCATTCGCCTTCAGTCTTCCGCCCGTCGCCACAGATTAAACACCGCATTATCTGCCGAGCCCATAGCCATAATAAACGTCTGAAAATCGATACCGGCAAAGTGCTTTTCCAGCATGAGCAGTATCTGCTCTTCCCCTTTAATGCCCTGCGGTAAATACACCGGCTTCTCTTCATTGTTCAGGTAAAAGCACCACCAGACATCTTCCTGCCACGGGCCCTGATCGGTGGTGATAATGTCGATCTGTTCTACGGCGCTGAAAGCAATATCCCGCTCGCGGCCATTGCCCTGGGTTATATGCATACCGCTGTCGCTGAACTGCACGCTCTCCTGCGCACTTTTCTGCACTATCTCCTGCAAACCAGACCCGCTCACCGCTTTACCATTAACCGCGCGCTGCCAGCCGTCGCTGATTTTTTTAAAAAGGCTCATAACCATTCCTCCAGTTCCCAGTGAATATTGGCGCGGGCAAGCTGCTCGCTGTGCTGTCTGAAATACGGGCTGGAGAAGATCCATTCGCGTTCTAAAAATTCCTGCAGAAAACGGCGGCGGCCAAAGCGGTAAACAAAGTCGGGCAGAAAATATTCTTTGCGGCACTGGCTGGCATAAGCACGGTAGGCTGCAGGTTCGGCGGCCAGTATCGACAGGTCGATATCCATAAACAGCTGCACATCACTGTCGGCCTGATACTTATGCGTACGGGTTGCCAGAATCAGGTGTTCGGCTTTGGCGATCACCGCTTCAGGAACCGCCAGCGGCTGAAGATATTCACGTGCCAGTGCCGCACTCAGCTCTTCGCTATTGCCTTTGTTCTGCTGAATCAGATCGTGAAACCAGATGGCAAAGAAGAACGCGGGCCAGTCTGCTATCGCCGCGCGCTGTTGCTGCGCCAGCTCCAGCATCTGCCGGATATGGCCAATGCCGTGGTAGAAGCGCTGCGCGCCGCTGTAGCTGCTCTGCAGCAGGTTAAACACCTGCTGGCAGGCCTGACGGTCGGCCCCCCACTGCTGCGCCTGTTGCTGCCATTGCTCGCTGAGTTGTTGCATCGCTGTTCTCCTTACCATTTTCTCTGGCGTGTTCTCTCCGGCGCTTTCGCTCTGCCAGTCACACCTTATAAATTGGTTGGTCAACCAACTTAAGTCCAAGATAGGTTATCCACTTCCCTGCCGTCAAGTATTTTGGTTGAATAACCAAAATACTTATCCGGGACCCACCATGGCCAGACCGTCCAATACCGGGCACCGCCGCCAGGAAATCGTCAACGGCCTGATGCAGGCCATGGCCGACAAGGGCTACGAAAAGGCCTCCATTCAGAGCATTGCCAAGGCGGCGGGCTTATCGCCGGGGCTGATTCATTATCACTTCAAAACCAAGCAGGAGATTCTGATAGCACTGATTCATCAGATCAGCGAGCAGGCCGCGCAGCGTTTTACCCTGCTGGCAGACGCCGCCGGGAATGCCCAACAACAGCTGGATGCCTATATCGACGCCGCACTGGCGTTAGGTGATGGCAGCAACCCGGAGGCGGTAACCGCCTGGGTCATTATTGGCGCAGAGGCTGTGCGTATTGAGGAAGTGCGCGCGCTGTATCAGCAGATTATCCGCCAGCACAGCCAGCAGCTCAGCGAATTATTACAGCAGGCGGCGGCAGAGAATGGCGTAACGCTTAGCCCGTCACAAACGGCAGATATCGCCACCTTTGTGATCGCCAGTATCGAGGGCAGTTACCAGCTGGCCACCACAGCCCCGGCAGCTAACCCGGGTTATGCGGCCCGTTTACTGAAGCAGGCGCTCACAGGTATGTTGCAGGCAAATAATTCATAAGCCGAACCACTCAGCGTACGGATGCGCCAATATACGCCTGAAGTTATATTGCAGTAATATGCACTGCGGCGTTTTATTGCAGAAAATCTGCGAAAAATACTGTTCCGGAATTTTGCATGTTTTTTATTAATATCATCATCAACCCTTAACAATCAGGTGATTTTCAGTAAAAAAACGGCCATTAATGACCGGATTGAAATACTACCGACCCACTCAATAAAAAAACCATCTGCTTAAAAATAATAGCAAGCCATTAACGGAGCCATTCTGAAACCATTTGAAACCTGAAGAAAACATTATTTCGCTGAGATTTTGTTTATATTAAAACTGTCACGCCATATTAATAAACAAGCCTCTCAATGCGTCCTTCAATTAAGAAGGAGTCCACCTGTGAAATCACCCCACTTACTTATCCCGCTGGCGCTGATAGGCAGCAGTTTGCTGACTGGCTGTAATGACGATTCATCCAATAAACCGGACACCACCGCCGTCGTTGTCGATGAAAAACACTACCAACCTTTTACCATTGGCCTGCTGCCTGACACTCAGGGTGGCAGTGATGCCTCCGGCCAGGCTCATGTAGCCCTGCACCCATTGCGCGAAGTATTAAAGCATCAGTCAGCGGCAGGCGCTGATATGGTTATTGCGTTAGGTGATCTGACCGATAAAGGATCGGCCGTTGAATGGCAGGAATGGACATCCGTAGCCAAAACCTATCGTGATCAGGGGATGGAGTTTTTACCGGTTATGGGTAATCACGAAATGAACTACAGCTACACCCATGCCTGGGTGGAAACAATGCGGGATTATATTCCTGAAGATGCGGTTCATATGCCAGGCTACGAGTGGATCAATTATTATGTCGTGCGCGAAAATGTTCTGGTTATCGGCCTTGCTTATTACAACCTGCCGATTGCTATCGACTGGATTGAAGAAACATTAGAAAAAACCGCCGGGCAAGTCGATCACGTGATTGTTGCCAGCCACGATGGTCTGATTGGTGCAAAGTACGGCCTCACCCGCGAACAGATTGTTGAAGGCACCAAAGACGATGACTGGGTATATGCTGTTGCTGATCAGATCCGTGCGTTGTTTTCACAACACGATGTTATTTATGTACAAGGGCATGAGCATCAATATCAGCGCTCATTAATTGCCAAAGATACAGCGCAAACCACTTTTCCGTCCGGCTCAACACCTTCCGGCGGTAATTACCGTATGAACGCTTACACGCAGATCATGGCGGGCAATGCATCCTATAAAGGCTACGAATTCCGCTATGGCGAACGTGAATTGGTGCAGATGATTATTGCACAGAAAAATGCGACCAAAAGCGGTGGTTCAACCCACTTTGACGTAAATTCCGGGCTGCTGCATTTTGATAACGACCGGGTTAATTATCAGGGATATTTTGCCGAACATACCGCCACCAGCAATAACAGCGATCAGGCCTTTACCGCCGACTGGCAATTGCATGATCAGTTCACCCGCACCGGCAACCGCTGTGAAACCGTGGTGTATCCAAACAGCATTCCTGATGGCACCCGCTCGGTAATGGTTTTCCAGCCAGATTACATCACGGATATTTGTCTGGCAGATGACGGCTCTGTGGCACGCCTCGCCGGTGGTGTGAATAACACCTTTAACCGTACCGATACCCGTGGCCGGGATATGGAATATATGCCCGGTTTTTCACGTGCAGAAACGCTGACCGATCTTACCCGCCTGGCGTATCAGTGGATGTATCAGTTTCATGAGAGCTGGACTCCTAACCTGAACGGTGAACAGCGGATTATTCCTAATACCGTTGATAATGTGCTGGATATTCCGGAAACCACTATTGATCTGAAAGAGCATATAACCCTGAGTTGGACACCGGCAACCACTGATACCCTGTCCGATATTCTGATTGTCAGTGGTACGCAAAACCAGACCGGCGTTTATCAGGGCGATTATGGTGAAACCAAAGATATCCTCACAGACGCAGGCCTGCCCGGTTCGACCACCGATGCATCATCCGCCAAAACACCGGTTGTTCTGCCGGCCAGCGCAACACGCAACTGGAATATCAGCGATGCTGTTGCCGACGCTTACGCGGTTGAATTTAAAGGGGCAGAAAATCTGACCGCTGATAATGCTCAGCTTGCCAGCCTGAAAGCCAGCCAATGGCAACCACTGACCAGCGGCAATTGTGTAACCGCTGGCCGTTGGCTGAAAAGCTACCTGCAAACGCCACCGGTCCGCCCGGCAGAATGTGCCAGTCAACCACTGGTAGGCTACGATGCCGGCGAAAATACCTGGTGGACGGTTCTGAACCGGGATGCCGAACTGGCACTGATCACTCTCTGATACCTGTATCTTGCACAATACAGAAACAGACCTCAGCGGCCTGCCGCTGAGGTCTTTTTTTAATTCGTTTCCATACCCCGCGTAGCTCGTTTCCATGCTCCGTATAACTCGTTCCCATGCTCCGCGTGGGAATGCAATTCCGTAAAGACTACCACGCAGAGCGTGGGAGCCAGGTGATACTCCGCGTGGGAGCCAGGTGATGTATTTTTCGCTGTATTATCTGACACCTGTTTTATACGCTGGCAAAAAATACCCCATCCGCTAACATGGCCGATTGTTTATTCACTGCGCTGTTTTATGTCTTCGTTACGCCCCGCTCTCATAACCGATATTCCGGAAATTCTGCGCATTCAGGCGCTGTGCTACACCAGCATCGAGCCTGAGAGAGCCGAAGCTTTTATTAATAAATTACAGCAGGCACCCGGCTGTGCTTTTGTTGTTGAAGATAAAAACGACATTATTAAAGATGCGGGCAACAATAGTGATGCAGAGATAAAAGAAAACGGAAAATTACTGGCCTATTTATTTGCCCTGCCAATCCGCACAGAACAGCCACCCGCGCTGGATGCCGATGATTTTATCGTGCCACCGGAGGCTGATTGTTTGTATCTGCATGATTTAGCCATTGATCCCTCCGCGCGCGGCCTGGGTTTAAGTTCACCACTGCTGGAGGCATTTTTTAATACTGCCAGAGCGCGGTGTTTTACCCAGACCAGCCTGATTGCCATTCAGAATTCGGTGCCGTTCTGGCAGCGTTATGGTTTTCATAACCGCCATCCGCTGTCACAGCAGCCGGAGCTGCAGGCCAGAATCAGCGTCTATGGCGAAGCCGCTTATCTGACCTGCGCGCTTTGATATAACCGATACCGGATTAAGCCGGATTCATGCTTCGGCTTTAAGGGTCGGTTTGCGGTTCGGTTTGCGGATCAGAGTGACACTCGGAACAGGATTCCTGCAGCCAGACATCATCCGTCTGCTGATCCTTGTCAGACGCCGGCTGATCGTTATCTGCACCGGGAAATGCAACCCCATACAACGCCTGCAGCACAGAGAAATCCATAATTATATCCGAGCGGTTACTGCTGACTGAGCGCCGGTTCTGCGAGCGCATGGAATATT
>NZ_DDCJ01000160.1:25785-35511 GCF_002335285.1 Thalassolituus sp. UBA2009 | reverse complement strand
AACGGGAAACTCTCTTCTTTTCAATCAGAAGTGTCAGCTCAGGTCTGAACTAATTCACATCATACCCGGCTTTGATAAAGTTGCAAATATAGTAAAACCAGCAATTAAAAAACCAAGTGTCGTAATACTAAAATCCAAACCAAGCTCCGACCACCGCCTAACATCAGCCAACAACCTCGACTCATCACCGACAAAGAAAAATGCATTCAAACCCAACGCAATCATTACCAAAAAAGTAAGTACAACCTGAGTCTTTCCTGGCATTATCCGTCGAGAAAGTTTGTAAACATCCCACAAAGATTTCTCGCTAGTTAACTCACCATCATCAAATGAGTAACGCATATTAAAGACCACGGAATATATTAGTTATCTTAGAAACGACTCCATCTAGCAAAACAGGTAATTTTATAACGTTTTCAGAAACCAAGTCTTTAAACTGCCTATACATAGCTCGAGCAGCCACCTCTGGGTCCCGAGAAATACTTTGCAATGCAACGGTCAAACTAAAGTCTTCATTAGTTCCATTAATAGTATCACCATATTCATCATAGCCCTTTAACTTTACCTCTGAATTTCCAAGACCGGATGCTGAATTAGCCTGCTCATACACTTCATCACTATCGAGACCATCTTTCGGGTTTGAAAATTCAACCCTTGCAGATCTACTATTCATTGCCTCTCGACGCCTACCAAACTCAGACCAAAAATCATCATTGTCAATCTCTTCTTTATTAGTTGGTAGCAATCTAATAGAAACTCTATCAATGTGCTCAAGCCTTTCTACAAAATCTTTGAGAGACTGCTTATCCGATAGAGGTGTGATACGCAACGTAGGATATGGGTGCTTTTCTACCAAAGACTTCTTAGTAACCCGAGTCAAATCCGGATTATTTTGTCGCTCCAATTTAGAACGTTCATATTCATCATTAATGAACCATTCATACTGTTGCTTCAAACAAAACTGACTCGTACTTTGAAAATTCTGCATTGAAGGCGCACCCTGAACTTCTTTGCAGAGAATTAATCTATGGTTATTCAATATCAACAAGAAAGTAGAACTCGGCGCTGTTTCCAGCTCACTTTTATCTTCAATTAGTCCACCATCTTTTCGAAATATCTGATCTCGCTTTAATTTTGTATTTTTAACTATTCGCCCAGAAATTCCCAAAACGGGTATATTCGACTCTTCACCAAGATTAATTAATTTAGTATCCAAGAAAAAATAGTCGCCTTTACCTTTTAGAGTGCGGACAAACTTCATCTCATGAAATGAAGGCATTACGACCTCCTCAAATAGATCGAGAAGAACATTTTCTTCTCCAAACTTCAGAGTGTAATTCCCAAACTCAAGCTTCCTAGTAAAATCCACACAACCTCCTTGATACATTCCAATAATTAAAAGCGATACCTTCCGAATAATTTCGAATCTCTTTCGGAAAATAGGTAATGACTAATCTCTTACTACAAGCAAAACTACCATTCTGCAACAACTCCAGCAACACCTTCCACCCACAAAAAAGCCGCTGCTCATTGCTGAGCAGCGGCTTTCTTTTCATTCCATGTGGTGGGCAGTGCCCACCCTACGATGCAAAGCACTCACCTGAAAACGTTAACCAGCTAGTTTTCAGTTGTTCTCTTCACACCAAACCCGTGCATTGCGGAACATCCGCATCCACGCGCCATCCTCATCCCAGCTCTCCCCTTCAGGGCCAGCCGGAATATAAGAGTTCTGAATCGCGCGGAATACCCGCTCAGGGTGCGGCATCATAATGGTCACACGACCATCATTGGCGGTCAGGCCAGTAATACCCTGTGGCGAACCGTTCGGGTTAGCCGGGTATTGTTCGGTAACATTGCCGTAGTTGTCGACGTAACGCAGGGCGATCTGGCCAGCCAGTTCGTCAATGGCGCTGTCGTCGGCAAATTCGGCGCGGCCTTCGCCGTGGGCGATGGCAATCGGCATACGTGATCCGGCCATACCGGCGAGGAATACCGAGTCGGATTCCTGCACTTCGACCATGGCAACACGGGCTTCAAACTGCTCGCTCATGTTACGCACAAAGTGCGGCCAGTGTTCGGCACCCGGAATCAGTTCGTGCAGGTTTGACAGCATCTGACAACCGTTACACACACCGAGGGCGAAGGTATCTTCACGTTTAAAGAAGGCTTCAAACTGGCTGCGCGCCTGGTCGTTAAACAGGATGGACTTGGCCCAGCCTTCACCGGCGCCCAGTACGTCACCGTAGGAGAAACCACCACAGGCGACTAAACCGCGGAAGCCTTCCAGGGTTACGCTGCCCGACAGAATATCGCTCATATGCACGTCAACCGAGGTGAAACCGGCGCGGTCAAAGGCGGCGGCCATTTCGATCTGGCCATTCACACCCTGCTCACGCAGAATCGCGATTTTCGGGCTGTTTTCAGAACCGGAAGCCGGTAAATCGGCGGTGATATCGTCGTTAATATCGAAGGTCAGCTCAGCGTGCAGGCCAGGGTTTTCAGCGTCCAGCAGGGTGTCGAATTCCTGCTTGGCGCAGTCGGCGTTGTCACGCAGCGCCTGCATTTCGTAGCTGGTCTGACTCCACAGGCGCTGCCAGTTCACACGGCTTTCGCTGAGGAATTCTTCATCCTGGAAGCTGAAGGTAATCTGGTCGTCGAAGTTCGGCTTACCGATCACGGCGGTGCAATCGCCCAGACCGGCGGCTTCAAACTGGGTCAGCACTTCTTCCAGATCGTCGCGGCGAACCTGCAGCACCGCACCCAGTTCTTCGGCGAACAGTGCCGCGGCCAGACCGGCTTCGTCATCGGCCAGCAGATCCATAGAGATATCCACACCGCAATGCGCAGCAAAGGCCATTTCGGTCAGGGTGGCGAACAGACCGCCGTCGGCACGGTCGTGGTAGGCCAGCAGTTTATTGTCGCTGTTTAAGCCCTGCACCACGGCGAAGAAGGCTTTCAGGTCTTCGGCGTCGTCGAGGTCAGCCGGTACATCAGCCACTTTGCCGAATACCTGAGCAAAACAGGAAGCACCAATACGGTTCTGGCCACGGCCAAGGTCAACCAGAATCAGGTCTGTTTCACCACTATCCAGTTTCAGCTGCGGCGTCAGTACACCACGGGCATCGGTTACCGGAGCAAAGCCGGTAATAATCAGCGACATCGGCGAGGTAACGGCTTTATCGGTACCGGCATCGTTCCAGCGGGTTTTCATCGACATCGAGTCTTTACCCACCGGAATGGTCACCTGCAGCTCAGGGCAGAGTTCTATACCCACGGCTTTTACCGTGGCGTAGAGTTTTTCGTCTTCACCGTCGTGGCCTGCCGCACACATCCAGTTAGCCGACAGTTTAATGTCAGCCAGTTTAGCAATCGGCGCCGCCGCCAGGTTGGTAATGGCTTCGGCCACCGCCAGACGACCGGAGGCCGGCGCATCCAGCAAGGCGACCGGCGTACGCTCACCCATCGCCATGGCTTCGCCGGCATAGGTGTCATAAGAAGAGGTGGTTACAGCAACGTCAGCCACCGGCACCTGCCATGGGCCAACAAACTGATCACGCGCCACGGTACCGGTAATAGAACGGTCGCCGATGGTGATCAGGAAAGATTTGCTCGCCACGGTTGGCAGCTTAAGTACGCGCGCAGCGGCATCGGCCAGATCGACACCGGAGCCATTAAAGGCATCGCCTGCGGCGTTGCGGCGGCTGGCTTCGCGGTGCATACGCGGTGGCTTGCCGAGCAGAACCTGCAACGGTAGATCAACCGGCTTATTATCGAAGTGGCTGTCGGTGACGGTTAAATGCGGCTCTTCGGTGGCGTAACCCACTACCGCATAAGGTGCGCGCTCGCGGGCACAGATGGCATCAAAGGCCGCCATATCTTCCTGCGCCACCGCCAGTACATAACGTTCCTGGGATTCGTTTGACCAGATCGCCAGCGGGCTCATGCCCGGCTCGTCGTTCGGTACGTTGCGCAGTTCAAACTTACCGCCACGGCCGCCATCGTTCACCAGTTCCGGGAAGGCGTTGGAAATACCGCCCGCGCCGACGTCGTGAATAAAGGCAATCGGGTTTTTATCGCCCAGCTGCCAGCAGCGGTCGATCACTTCCTGACAGCGGCGTTCCATTTCCGGGTTTTCACGCTGTACAGAAGCAAAGTCGAGGTCGGCATTCGACTGGCCAGAGGCCATAGAAGACGCCGCACCACCACCCAGACCAATCTGCATGGCCGGGCCACCCAGAACGATCAGGCTGGCGCCCACCGGGATTTCGCCCTTCTGTACGTGTTCGCCACGGATGTTGCCGTAACCACCGGCAATCATGATTGGCTTGTGGTAACCGCGGACTTCACCGTCGTGCTGCAGTTCGAAAGTACGGAAGTAACCGCACAGGTTCGGACGGCCGAATTCGTTGTTAAAGGCAGCGCCGCCCAGCGGGCCGTCGATCATGATGTCGAGGGCCGACACAATGCGGTCTGGCTTGCCGTACTGGCTTTCCCATGGCTGTTCGAAGCCCGGAATTTTAAGGTCGGATACGGTAAAACCGGTTAAGCCGGCTTTTGGCTTGGAACCACGGCCGGTTGCGCCTTCGTCACGGATCTCACCACCGGAACCGGTCGCCGCACCGGAGTGTGGAGCAATGGCGGTCGGGTGGTTGTGGGTTTCGACCTTCATCAGGATGTGCATATCTTCCTGATGGTAGGTGTAGGCACGGCTGTCAGGATTCGGGAAGAAACGACCGGCTTTATGGCCAACAATCACCGAGGCGTTGTCTTTATAAGCCGACAGAATGTTTTCGTTGTAACACTCGTAGGTGTTTTTGATCATCTGGAACAGGGACTTATCCTGATCCTCGCCATCCAGCGTCCAGGTGGCGTTAAAGATTTTGTGGCGGCAATGCTCGGAGTTCGCCTGAGCGAACATCATCAGCTCTACGTCGGTCGGGTTACGGCCCAGAATGTTGTAGTTCTCGACCAGGTAATCCACTTCGTCGTCGGCCAGTGCCAGACCCAGATTCTTATCGGCTTCGATCAGCGCCTCACGGCCACCGCCCAGAATATCGACGGTACTCAGTGGCGCAGGTTCGGCGTGGGAGAACAGATCAGCCGCAGCCGAGCTGTTATCCAGCACCACTTCGACCATGCGGTCATGCAGAACGGCCGCAGCCGCTGCACGCTCAGCCGCACTGATACCTTCTACATAGTAAGCAATACCACGCTCCAGACGCTGAACCTTGCTCAGGCCACAGTTATGAGCGATGTCGGTAGCCTTGGAAGACCACGGCGAGATGGTGCCGAAACGCGGCACCACCAGAAAGAGTTCGCCCTTACCTTCTTTTACCTCGGCTTTCGGGCCGTAACGCAGGATACGCTGCAGTACCGCCAGCTCGTTATCGGCCAGAGCTTCGTGCAGCTCGGCAAAGTGCATAAATTCGGCATACACGCCGCTGACCTGTGGCAGCACTTGCTGCAGTTTGTTCAGGACTTTGTTCTGACGGAATTCGGAAAGCGCCGGTGCGCCACGCAGCTCGAGCATCGGGGGAAAACTCCAACGTAAGGAGGTGGGTCAAAATGAGCGCGAATGATACCGGAGAGTGCCTGTTCACACCAGATTTGTGCGGCCGACAGGCCAGAGTGGCACGCCGGGCAAAGGCACCACGCGGCTGCCGGGCAAACGGGTTGCTGTAAACATATCAGCGGCCACGAAAAAGCGCTTATCGTTGCAAAATCAGCAACAGTGCGTTGCTGACCAGCCCGGATTCCTGAGGCCTACAGAAAAAACAGAAGCGTTTCAACAGGTTAGGTCACTATAACGACACGAAATAGTCATCATTTTGCAAACATAGCCCGCCTTTCGGTTGTTTTTTAAGCGATCAGCACGCTACAATGACCCCAGATTTCAGAAAATGCACCATATTGGTGCGCATTTACGGAAAATTTGCATGCGATCTGGCATAACTCGTCTACTATCAACTACCGCGATGGCGGCCCTGTGCTTAACCGCACTGACCGGCAGCGTGCGTCCGAACAACCTGGAGCAGGTGCGGATGCATGGTGAGATTGTGATGGTAACGCGTAACAGCCCGACCAGCTTTTATGAAGACCGCAGTGGCCCGGCCGGCTACGAATTCGAACTGGCCCGCGCCTTTGCCGACCACCTTGGCGTTACCCTTAACGTTGTAGTGGCCGATAATCTGAATGACATTTTCAGCACCCTAGAGACAGGAAAGGCGGCCTTCGCGGCCGCCGGTCTCACTCATACCGCCGAGCGTGAACGCTGGTTCCGCTTCTCACAGCCTTATATGCAGGTTACCGAACAGGTTATCTACCGCCGTGGCGCCCTGCGCCCGCAGCAGATTAACGACCTGGCCAGTGGTCAGTTAGTGGTCGCTTCCGGTTCAAGCCACGCAGAACGCCTGCGCACTCTGCAGCACAGCCAGATTCCGGAACTCACCTGGAGTGAAACGCCCGATCTGGAAGTCGCCGATATGCTGCAGATGGTGGCCAGCGGCAATATCGATTTTACCGTGGTCGATTCCAACGAATTTGATGTGCTGCAGGCTTATTTCCCCAATCTGGCCATTGCCTTCGATTTAAGCGAGCAGCAGAACATTGCCTGGGCTTTCAGCCACAGCCGCGATGACAGCCTGCATCAGGCCGCGAATCAATTTTTCGGCAATAAAGAAAATGCCGCACTGCTGGCCGGTCTTGAAGAACGCTACTACGGCCATCTGGATAAGCTCGACTATGTTGGCGCCAAGCGCTTCCTGCGTCAGACCAGCAATAAGCTCGATACCTACAAGCCGCATTTTGAAAAAGCCGGTGCCGATCACGGTTTCGACTGGCGTCTGCTGGCTGCCGTCGGTTATCAGGAAAGCCACTGGAACCCAACCGCCAAGAGCTTTACCGGCGTACGTGGCCTGATGATGCTGACCCGTAACACCGCACGCGAACTGGGTGTAAAAAACCGCCTCGATCCTAAGCAGAGTATTTTTGGCGGCAGCCGCTATCTGGCTAAACTGCGTGAGCGCCTGGGCAGTGATGTGCAGGAGCCAGACCGCACCTGGCTGGCACTGGCCGCTTACAACGTCGGTTTTGGTCACCTGACCGATGCGCGTAAAATTACCGAACAGATGGGCGGTAACCCGAATTTATGGCTGGACGTTAAAGAAGCCCTGCCACTGCTGAGCCAGAAACGTTACTACCGTCACACCCGCCACGGTTTTGCCCGTGGTCAGGAGCCGGTTGATTACGTACAGAATATCCGCCGTTACTACGACGTTCTGGTCTGGAATGAAGAGCAGAGCCCAACCTTCAGCGACGACGAAAATGCTATGCAGTTATCGTCATCACTGATCACCGTTATTCCTCCACTCCTATAGCAATAGTGAGTTTCGCGGATAAGTTTTTATCCGCTTTTTTTATTCCCCGTTCTGAGCCGTCTGCGACGGTTGCAGGAGTTGCTGCTGAGGCGGCAATTCCTGCAGGAATGTGCGCACCACCTGTGCGCTGTCATCCGGCACTTCCAGCATCGGCGCATGGCCGACATTGGCAAAAATATGGCTCTGGCTGTGCGCCAGGTGCTGCTCAAACACGCCCACCGAACTGACATCCAGCACGCGGTCCTGCTCACCCCAGAGAATCAGTACCGGTTGCTGAATCTGCTGCAGTAAACGCAGGTTATCGTCACTGTGGCGTGCGGCTTCGGCCACCGCATGAATATCGGCAAAGATGTCGGTATTAATCGCATTGCGTGCCATCGCCCGGCGCGCCAGAACATCCGGCGCCGGCCACGGCAGGAACGGCTGCTGCACCATGGCAAAGTTACGCAGCGCGTCGTAGTCATCCATGTTTTCGACCACCAGCGGATTGCGCCCGCCGTTATCAATAATCTGCTGGAATTCACTCAGATGCGGCGGGTACACACCAGCGGCATCAATCAGCGTAATAGAAGCCACCTGCTGCGGATGCGCAGCGCTGTACAGCAGGGCAATGCCACCGCCCATGGAATTCCCCAGTACATGTACGGGCTGAGTGAGCCTGAGCGCGTCAACAAACTCCGCCAGCCAGCCGGCCTGAGCAGCGAAATCGTAGGTCAGCTGCGGGTTATAGGAGCTTTCACCATGGCCGGGTAAATCCGGCGCGATCACCCGGTAATCTTTAAAATGGCGGGCAAAACGCAGCCAGTTATCTTTATCGACGGCAAAGCCATGCAGCATCAGCAGCACCGGCGCATCGGCGGTTTCTGAATCGAGATACACCCAGTGATGACCCGCCACATCCAGCTCATGGCGGTTAAGCACCGACATCGCGCGCTCGGCTTTCAGGCCGGTTTCAAAGAGGGTGTCCTGCATTTTGGCGCAGGCGAGTAATTGCAGTGACAGCAGTGCCAGAAGCACTGAACGTAAAACAGGCATAAACGTATTCCCGGTAAGCGTTTTAATTGTTCTTTTTGTTTCTTATTGTTGTTTCTTATTATTGGTACGGGTCGTCGTGATCAGGAATGGTTGGTCGTTTTTTTATTATTTTTGTTCTTACTTTGTATTATTTTTTTGCCCAGACGATCAGTCTGCCGCCGGAGGCACCGCCTGCTTCAGACGCTTTTTCGCTTCGCGGCGCATGGCAAAGAAGGATGACATCATAGCGGAGCATTGCTCGGCAAGCACCCCACCCTCAATTTCCATCACATGATTATAAAAAGGCTGTGCCGGTAACTGCAGCGCGCTTTCCACAGCACCTGCTTTCGGTTCGGTCGCACCATAAACCAGCCGTGCAATGCGGCTGTGAATTAATAAACCGGTACACATGGTACAGGGCTCCACGGTGACATACAGCGTAGCGCCCGGCAGGCGGTAATTACCGATATTTCTGGCGGCATCACGCACGGCAACCATCTCAGCGTGAGCACTCGGATCAAGGCTGGTAATGGGCTGATTAAACCCACGCCCTATCACCTCGCCATTCAGCACCACCACTGCGCCCACCGGCACTTCACCGGCATCGTAGGCGCGCTGCGCTTCGGCCAGCGCCAGCTGCATGCCCTGCTCGTCGTTAACAATCTGTATGGCTGAATCTGGCAAAGTGGCCTCGTATTATCTGACTGAAATCGTGAATGGATGGCTCAGGGCGCCGGGCATCTTGTACTCTTTGCCATTTTATACTCTTTGCCAGTACCGCTGACAGACTCAGCAGGTACAATCAGTGACCTACTAATAACAGGAATAATATTATGTGGACGCACCACCTGAGCCCGCGCTTTGTTGAAACCGATGCCCTGGGTCATATCAACAACACCGTTTTACCGGTCTGGTTTGAAGATGCCCGCACGCCGCTGTTCCGACTGTTTACCCCGGATCTGGATATCAACAACTGGCATCTGATCATCGCCAAAATCGAAGTCGAATTTGTCGGTGAACTGTTTTACGGCAAAGATGTGGAGATCCGCACTTACCTCACCAAGCTGGGCAACAGCTCGATGGTGATTGCCCACGAAGCCTGGCAGGAAGGCCGAATGGGTGCCCGCGGCTCGGCGGTGATGGTGCATTTTGATCACGACGCCAAGCAATCGGTGACGATTCCGGAGCCTATCCGGGCTCAGCTGAGCGAGCACTTACAGGCGCTGTAAGCGCCTGCTGCCCCACAGTTTGGAGTAGCATCGTGTCACTCCAAACTGCAGCATTCATCGGCTACTGTTTTTCAACCTGAAACGTCTTTCCGGGGCTCCGCCCCTGG
>NZ_DDCJ01000160.1:25222-25433 GCF_002335285.1 Thalassolituus sp. UBA2009 | reverse complement strand
GGGCAGGGTTTTGCTCTGAAGGCCTCAGAATCATCTGGTTGGCTGGCGCCGCACGATCGCCGGTTACACTAACCCGCTCAGCCGTATTTCATAGGAAACCGTGTTTGAGACATGATATTTAAAAAATGCGTTTGATCTGAAAAGCAGCATCGCGGTGATGGTTTTCTGCGCCTCTGGGGCCGCCGCCGAAACCGCAGATATGTCTGGTCTG
>NZ_DDCJ01000160.1:0-24920 GCF_002335285.1 Thalassolituus sp. UBA2009 | reverse complement strand
GGGGATAAGTTCCCCTGGGAGGCAACAGGCCTTGATGTTAAAAAATGCTGTTTTTGTCAGCTGCGGTGCTGATTAAAAACTGTGGGACAGCAGTGCTGTAAGCGCTTGCTTTATCACTTCATTCAGGTACAGCCTGAAATACAGGCTAGTCCCTATCCCAGGCCTGATCACCACTTTCGGCATCGACCTTCTGGTCGTTTTTCAGCACCTGTTCCAGATCGACTGCATGCTGACGCGCGCGGTTAATAAAGGCCGATTCGTCATCCAGCACTTCGCCCAGCGAGCGTACATTCAGTTCATCATGGTGGCGGAACAGTTCCGCCGCACGCTGCGCCTGATAAGCGCGGAAGCCAAGCGAACGCAGTGCTTCGCGTCCCAGCGCCAGCGCTGAGTTAAAGGTTTCACGCTCCACATGATCGGCCCCGGCACGCAGCAGTTCCGCCGCCTGACGACGACCTCGGGCACGGGCAATAATGCGCAGCTGCGGGTAATGGCGGCGCACCACTTCGACGATCTGCAGGCAGCGCTCGTGATCGTCGATGGCGACGACCAGCAGTTCGGCGTCGGCCAGTCCGGCGGCTTCAAGCAGATCGAGGCGAGCGGCATCACCGTAAAATACCTTATGGCCAAAACGGCGCACGGTATCCACCTGAGTTGCGTCGTGCTCCAGAACCGTAATGGCAAAGCCGTTCATACGCAGCAGACGGCCAACAATCTGGCCGAAGCGACCGAAGCCGACCACGATGGCGCGCGCCTCTTCCGATTCGATCTGATCGTGCGGGCGCGTGCTGTTATTACCCGACAGCCGCGGCAGAATCAGGCGCTCGTTAAGGATAATCAGCAGCGGTGTCGCCGCCATGCTCAGCGCGACCACCAGCACCAGCGGCTCAATCATCGTCGCCGGTAAAATCTGGTTATTACCGGCAAAGGTGAAGAGTACAAAGGCAAACTCACCGCCCTGGGCGAGGGCAAAGGTAAAGATACCGTTGCTCTGCGCCGACAGACCAAACAGCCGCGCCAGCACAATCAGCACCAGCATTTTAATAATGATCAGCCCCAGCACCAGTTCCAGAACCAGCCAGGGTTTGGCCGCCAGCAAGGCGAAGTCGATGCTGGCGCCAACGGAAATAAAGAACAGCGCCAGCAACAGGCCTTTAAAAGGCTCAATCTCCGCTTCCAGCTCGTGGCGGTATTCACTGTTGGCCAATACCACGCCGGCAACGAAGGTGCCCAGTGCCGGTGACAACCCGACCAGCTCCATCAGCAGCGCAATACCGACCACCAGCGCCAGTGCGGTGGCGGTAAAGGTTTCGCGCATACGGGTGTTGGCAATAATGCGGAACAGATGGCGGCTGACCCAGCGGCCAACAATCACAATGGAGGCCACCACCGCCAGTACCAGCAGGGTTTTCTGCCAGCCGGATAAACCGGTGTGCGAAGCCGCAGCCACCAGCGAGCTGTCCAGTGCCAGCAGCGGCAGAATGGCCAGCATCGGAATCACGGCAATATCCTGAAACAGCAGCACAGCAAAGGCCGATTGCCCGGCTTCGGTTTTCAGCAGTGATTTTTCATTCAGGGTCTGTAACACGATGGCGGTCGACGACATCGCCAGAATCATGCCCACCGCCAGACTCTGCTGCCAGGGAAAACCCAGCTGCACGCCGACCAGCAGAATCAGCACACTGGTGACCACCACCTGCAGGCCACCGAGCCCTAAAATAGGCACGCGCATACGCCACAACAGCGACGGGTCGAGTTCGAGGCCGACCAAAAACAGCATCATCACCACGCCGAATTCGGCAAAGGCCATCACGCCTTCAACGTCGTTACCGATCAAGCCCAGCGCAAAGGGCCCGATCACCGCACCGGCACAGAGATAGCCCAGTACCGAGCCAAGTCCAAGACGCTTGGCCACGGGCACCGCCACCACTGCCGACAACAGAAAAACAAAAGCCTGCTGCATTAAGCCGCTGTCATGCATCGGCGTTCTCCTGAGGTTTTCTGAGGTCACGCAGATGCTGCAACAGCGCCGCACGGTATTCTTCGGCGCGTTCCTGCAGATAAGGTTTGGTCAGTTTGCGGATGCGGTACACCGCAAACGGCTCCAGATAACGCATATCACAGAGCGCGGCACTCTGCTCAAAGGGCAGCAGATAGTCGCTCAGCGGACGGCGGCTGATGCCTTCTTCGCGGAAGGAGTTCACCGGCCCACCGGCGGTAACCGCCAGCCACAGCGCCTTACCCGCCAGCGCCTGGGATTGCTGTTCCTGCTGCACGTTCTGGCCATAGGCAAAGCCAAAGTCGAACACCCGGTCCTGCCATTCTTTCAGCAAGGCCGGGGCGCTGTACCAGTACAGCGGAAACTGAAAAATAATCAGATCGTGGGACAGCAGCAGCGCCTGCTCGCGCGCCACGTCGATATGAAAATCGGGATACTCTTCATACAGGTCATGCACGGTGACCTGCTCCAGCCCCTGCACGGCCGCCAGTAATTCGCGGTTGCCATAGGAATGCTGATGCTGAGGATGGGCGTAAACGATCAGCGCACGCGGTGCTGCGGAGTCTGTCTGAGCGCCAGCAGAAGTGGCCTGCATCTCAGCCACCTGCTTTTTTAACGGTGAAACCGCGCTTGCTCAGCTCGCTGACCAGCAGGTCACGCTGATCGCCCTGAATTTCAATCAGTCCGTCTTTTAATGCGCCGCCCACGCCGCATTTCTGCTTCAGTTCTTTCGCCAGCGTCTTCAGCTCGGCGCCTGCCAGAGGCACACCGCTGACAATGGTCACCACTTTGCCGCCACGGCCTTTACTCTCGCGACTGACGCGCACAATACCGTCTCCGGCGGGTACTTCTGGTTCGCCGCAACGGCACTGATCCTGGGGTTCGCGACACTCAGGACAGGCACGGCCAAACTCGGTTGAATACACCAGACCACCGGAAGAAGATTTTTTTGCCATGGGAACACTCACACTGCTATGCGACAGAACTGGCCAATAATGACCGTAAAGAAGCGGCAAACTAAACCATCCACCGCCCTGACGCAATCACGGATTTCAGCTCGCCGGAGCGGATTCCGCCATGCTTTTCTGCCTGCCTGTTGCTGCTTTCAGCAGAGGTGAATCCGCCGCCAGCAACAGGCCATACCCCAGCAGTAACTGAGCGCTGATATAGATGCTGACGATCACCGGTGTGGAATGCTCAAACGGCAGCCAGAAGCGGTTTACGCCGATCAGGCTATCGGCCAGCATAAAGAGCACACCGCCGGCGGCAATCCAGCGATTGCCGCTGCGCAACGCCAGCACCGCCATGCCCCATAAACACAGCACATAGATCAGCACCGGCCACCACAGCGCGCCGGTATTGGGGTAAAACTGCCACAGCAGAAAGGCCGCAAACAACGCCGGCAAGCCGGCCCGCAGCACATCCCCACGGCGGCTCTGCCGCAGTGGCCACAGCAGCGCGATATAACTCAGCTGCGCCAGCAAAAACGCCGCCAGCGCCTGCTTTAAATACAGGCTGCGGTCAAAGTCGAGAAACACATCCCCGGCGGCTGAGGTCAGCATCGCCAGCGCGTACAGCCAGGCCGCATGCAGACGGAGATTACCGCCCTGACACTGCAGCCAGGCAACAACCGCCAGCAGCAATACCGGGCTGGCTTTCAGGGCATAGCTGAGCGGGTACGGATGCAGCGGCCACAGCAGGATATAGAGCGCGCCGAGAATCACGGCCAGGCCAAACAGTGTCTGTTTCATCGGTTTTTCTCCCCGGATGTCGCCCGATTGCCCGGTGCGCGCCAGTACAGTGTGCCCAGTAACCAGTCAAATAACGGCAGGGTGATATTGAAATTACACTGCGCCATACGCTCGCGCTCATGATGTAACTGGTGCAGATGCCGCAAGCGCCACCAGATCGGCGTGCGCTCAACAAAACTGCCCGCCGGCAGGTGGTAACTGAAGTGCATCACCTCATAAAACAGATAACCACACAGTGCCGCGGCGGCATAAATCCAGCCGGCGTTATCCGACCACAGCCATTGCAGCAGCAAGGTACCGGGAATAATCAGAAATACTAAAAACACATAAATCAGCCAGGCCGGAAACAGCACCACACGCCAGTCGCGCACGCTTTCAAAGGGCATCGCCGACTCAATAAAAAAGCTGTGGTGGTCGCCGGTATGGCGCGAATAAAACAGCCGGCCAATACGGGTTTTACGGTGCCCGAGCCAGCGATGGGTGGCGTATTCGCCGAAATTCACCAGCACCATGGTCAGCGGCAATACCAGCCATTCGGTAACACTGCCCTGCGCCACCTGACTGAAGCTGTACAGGATCACCCCCAGCCCGGTTGCCGCAACCACCAGCGCATGCAGACCACCGGAATAAAAGCGCGCAATGGAGGCACGGTAACGGGCGCGGAAGGCCAGATGATCAAAGGCCATAAGCATCTCCTGTCGTTATTGCAGTTGTTATTATTTTTAAGTTGTCTCCACTCTATCGCCGGCGGCTAAATAAAGGCCAATCAATAATTAAAAAATGTATTATCACTATTATGAATAATGCATGAGAAAGCCATGAGCCTGCGTTCCCTCGACCTGAATCTGCTGCCGCTGTTTGCCGCCTTAATGGAAGAACAGCACCTGACCCGTGCCGCCACACGTCTGCACCTCAGTCAGCCGGCGGTCAGTAACGCCCTGAAACGGCTGCGCCTGCAGCTGGGTGATGATCTGTTTGTGCGCACCGCCAGCGGCCTGAAACCGACCCCGCGGGCACTGCAGCTGTACGCCAAAGTCCGTGACGGGCTGGAGCTGATTGAACAGGGCTGGGCCGATCAGCAAAGCTTCGATGCCGCCACCAGCCGCCGGCATTTCCGTCTGTGTGCCAATGGCGCAGTGGAATATCTGGCTGCGCCCTGGCTGATGCAGCAGCTGCGCCAGCGCGCGCCGGGTGTGGCATTGCAGATAGAAACCGACCAAAGCCCGGATATTGTGCAGCGTCTGCAGGATGGCCGCCTCGACCTGGCCATCGATTATGTCGACCAGCCGCAGCCGGGGCTGTGCCATGCGCCGCTGCTGCAGGAATCGTTGGTGGTGATTGCCGCGCGTAACCATCCGCAGTTCCGCTCCGATCTCAGCTACGACGAGTTTATCCGCCTGCAACATGTCAGCCTGTCACCACGTAACCGTCAGGGCACGCCGATTGAGCAGTTGCTGGGACATAAAGATCTGCCACGCCAGGTGCAACTCTGGGTCAGCAGTTTTGTATCGATTCCGCCGGTAGTCGCCAGTACCGACCTGATTGCCGTGGTACCGCAACAGCTGGTCAGCCACAGTCTCTGGCAGCAGTTACTGCAGACCGCCCCCCTGCCCTTTGCCTGCCCACCGGTTGAACTGCAGCTGATCTGGCATCAGAGCCGTGAGCGCGATCAGGCACACCGCTGGTTACGGGAATTATTGAAGGAATTGGTGAATCTGACGGGAGCATGAAGCCCCACAAAGAAAGAACGGGAGGATATTCAGAGCCTGCTCAGTGCCTGTTAACAGGCACTGGCGACAGGCTCTGTCAGCTGCGTGGAAAACGCAGGGTAACCACGGTGCCCTTACCCGGAGAGCTGTCGATCAGCAGCTCTCCGCCATGATTGACCATCACGTTGTACGCCACGGTCAGGCCAAGGCCGGTGCCCTGACCAATTTCCTTGCGGGTAAAGAAGGGGTTAACCGCACAGCTCAGATCTTCTTCGCTCATACCTGTGCCGGAATCTTTGACCATGACCGCTACCCAGTCATCCTGCAGATCGCCGGCAATTTCAATGGTGCCGCCATCGGGCATCGCATCGGCGGCGTTGTGCAGAATATTGTTAAACACCAGCCGCACCTGTTCCGGGATGCACGACACCTGCGGCAATTGCTGCAAATAGCTGTAAACCCGTAAATCGTTACGCGCACTGATGTTCTGCTCGGCCAGCGCCTGCTGCATCAGCTCATCCAGTGCGGTGATTTCTTTATGCTGATGCTCGGTATCGGCAAAGGTGCGCAGCTCGCTGACAATATTACGCACGCGCTCCAGACTCTGCTTGGAAGTACGCACCAGATCCGGGGCGTCGTCGCGCACAAAATCCAGATCAATGGCCGTGCGCATCTGCACCAGCGCCTGTGTCAGGGCTTTATCCGCAATACCATGTTCGGCGGCCTGATACTGATCGGCCAGGCCAATCAGCTCGCTCAGATACTCGCTCAGCGTGGCGATATTGGAGTACACCACCGCGATGGGATTGTTGATTTCATGGGCCATACCCGCCGCCAGATGACCCAGCGACGCCATACGCTGCGCCTGCAGTAACAGATCCTGCGTGCGCTGTAATTCGTTCAGGCTGCTCTGCAGCTGGCTGTTGCTGTCATGCAATGCCTGAGTACGGGCTTTTACCTTTTCTTCAAGTTGTTCATTCAGCTGACGGATACGGTTTTCGGCCTGCTGGCGCTGGCTGATTTCGCCTTCCATTGCGCGTAAAACATCGTTCATTTTGTGCGCCAGATCGTCCAGTTCACTGTTGCGCAGCGAGCCTTCCACCACCAGCGGTGCGGTTATTGGCTGGCGCGGGTCAATGGCCATCAGGCGTTCCATCAGACGTTTCAGCGGGCTGGTCAGACGCGCACGGAACACCAGAATCAGCACCACCGCCAGCGTGATATTGCGCAGCACATCCAGCAATAACGTAATACCGGCGCGGCGTTCAAAGCCCTGGCGGGTCAGACGCTCATCCGACCAGACCGTCAGATGGCCAATCACCCGTGGATTTTTGGAATAGATCACCGGTTCCAGCAGTTCGACATCGTGGGCACGGTAATAAAAGGAATTAGCGGTATCGCTCAGCTCGCGTTTGCTCAGACCGGCACGTTTCTCGAAGCCGGTCTCGTTTTCCACAATCACACTGGCCACCACCGCCGGGTTCATCAGCAGACTGTCGAGGATACTCTGCATCGAACTGCCATCGTAGTTATAGAGTGTCAGCGCCGCCGGGCCACTCTGTCGCTCCAGCAGTTGCGCAGTAAGCTCATGATAACGGCGACTCTCGGCGGTATAGTCAAAACCAATCTGCGCGGCACTGAACAGCACCCCCAGAAAAATACTGAAGCTCAGCACATAAAAGGTCAGCTTACTTTCTATCGATGACAGACGACTGGTCAAAGTTGGCCCCTGTTGGTTGGCAACGCAGCGGTCCGGCTGCGATGGAGATAGGCTCTGATCATTATAGCGAAGATCCTCCTGACGGCATGACAACACTGGCCGGTTGACGCAAAACCCGGCGCCCAATCAGCAGCAGTGCCGGTATATTCATCAGGATGCCATAAAACAACGCCACCAGCGCCAGGTCCGGCCGCTGCAGGATGGTCGCGCTGATCAGCATGGCGGTACCGGCATTCTGGATACCCACTTCGATCATCAGCGTCAGCGTATGCCGCTCGCTCAGGCGCAGTAAACGACTGATCAAAGCGGTCGCCGCCATCG
Organism: Thalassolituus sp. UBA2009; assembly: GCF_002335285.1. NCBI lineage: Bacteria > Pseudomonadati > Pseudomonadota > Gammaproteobacteria > Oceanospirillales > Oceanospirillaceae > Thalassolituus > Thalassolituus sp. UBA2009. The sequence continues at coordinate 17,420 of NZ_DDCJ01000160.1, read as the reverse complement.
CCAGCACACACAGCCCCAGACACACCAGTGTCGCCTGCGACCATAATTGCGGCAGACGCTCGCTGTTGGCCACAGCCATGGCGATCACCAGAATAATAAACAGCAACAACGACAAACGGTTAAACCAGGGTAAAGCACGCTCTAACCATTGCGGATAACGGGCCGCCAGCACCATCCCCAACCCCATGCCCACTAACAGCGGTAACACCGTTACCAGTAATAAAGGCATTAATGTCGGCAGCCAGGGTAGATACAGTTCAAGCTGATCGAGGCTCAGCCAGTGCAGCTGGGTATTCACCCACAACGGTAACGTCAAAGGTGCCAGCAAGGTAATAAGAGCCGTCAGGGTGACCGACAGCGACGCATCGCCACCACTTAAATGACTGATAATATTTGAGGTGGCACCACCGGGGCAGGCCGCCAGAATAATCAGGCCGATGGCCAGCGTGGCTGGCAGAGAAAGCATCATAACCAGCATCAGCGCCAGCGCCGGTAACAATAATAATTGCAGCGCCAGACCAAGCAGAATCAGCTTCGGCTCACGCGCTACTGCGATAAAGTGCACCGGGCGCAGGCTCAGCCCCATCACCAGCATCATCATGGCCAGAGCCAGTGGTAAAGCAACCTGGGTTAACACATCGTCTCCTTACAGAAAAATCATCCCATCAGCGTGCTGCTAATGGCAGCGCCGTGCGGTCGATGACTTTACGCATTACAAAGCTGGAATGCACTCCGCTGACGCCCTCAATACGGGTCAGGGTGCCAAGCAGAAACTGCTGATAGGCATTCATATCACGCACGATCACTTTTAATACATAGTCGGCCGACTGGCCGGTAATCAGGTAGCACTCCAGCACTTCCGGACAGGCCGCGACCTGCGATTCGAAGTTATCAAAACGCTCCGGCGTATGGCGATCCATGCTGATCGAAATCAGCGCCAGCAGATCCAGCCCCAGACGCCGGGCATCCAGATGGGCACGGTAGCCCTGAATCATACCGCTTTCTTCCAGCGCTTTTACCCGGCGCGAGCACGGCGAGGGCGAAAGGCCGACTTTATCGGCCAGCTCCAGATTGCTGAGACTGCCATCCTGCTGCAGTAATTCGAGAATGCGCTGGTCAATACGATCCAGCCGGGCCATACCATCGGGCATATCTGAGTTCATAAAACGACCTTCTGTTGAGCTGATACAAGTCGTTGCCGGTCAGGGCAATCCGTGCCACGAACAGACATTGGCACAAATCGCCAAAGACAATAAACATCGCGCAATATTGTATCAAAATTAAGGGTTATCAATAGCAACTTTGCAATCATAAACGCCAGCATGCCGCATATACTGTGCACATACTGTTAACCAGATCTCTTCCTTACCGGAAGGCATCTGAACGCGCTGTTCACAAGACACCGCGTCCGCCCAGCCACCAGAAGTGGCCAGGGCCAGAGAGGACTCACAAGGTCTGAGCAAAGACAGTCAGAAAGGAAACACGAACAAGCTCAAAAGGCTTAAAACACGCAATCAATGACCAGTTTTTATAAAATCTGAGCAAGGACCGGATATGAATACCCCGACCACCGCCCGCTTTAACCATCGTAAGTACCGCCCTGCAACCGTTATCGCCAAAACCGATCGCCGCTGGCCGGACCAGACTCTGACCACCGCGCCGCTGTGGTGTTCAGTTGATCTGCGTGATGGTAACCAGGCGCTGATCGAGCCCATGTCCGTTGCGCAGAAACAGCAGATGTGGGCGTTGTTGGTCAACATGGGCTTCAAAGAGATTGAAGTCGGTTTTCCTGCCGCCTCACAGCCGGATTTCGACTTTGTACGCTGGCTGATCGAAGCCAACCAGATTCCGGAAGACGTTACCATTCAGGTATTGGTGCAGGCGCGTGATGAATTAATCGAACGCACCTACGAAGCCCTTGCCGGCGTACGCCGCGCGGTGGTGCATGTGTATAACTCCACCTCACCGGTACAGCGTCAGCGTGTCTTTAATCTCGACAAACAGGGCATTATCGACATCGCCGTGAACGGTGCGCGTAAAGTTGCCAGCGAAGCCAAACGCCATCCGCAGACCGAGTGGGTATTCCAGTATTCACCGGAAAGCTTCTCAACCACCGAAGTCGATTTTGCTGTTGAGATCTGCAACGCCGTGATCGATGTATGGCAACCGACTGCAGAGAAAAAAGCCATCATCAATTTACCGGCCACCGTCGAAAGCAGCATGCCCAACGTATTTGCCGACCAGATTGAATGGTTCTGCGACCATGTGAACAAGCGCGACAGCCTGATCATCAGCATTCATACCCACAATGACCGTGGTTGTGGAGTAGCCGCCGCCGAGCTGGCGATGCTCGCCGGTGCCGACCGTATCGAAGGCACTCTGCTCGGCAATGGCGAGCGCACCGGCAATATGGACATCGTGACCATGGCAATGAACCTGTACAGCCAGGGCGTTGATCCTGAGCTGGATATCAGCATGGCCGATGACATCATCGCCACCGTAGAAGCCTGTACCAACATCAAGACTCATCCGCGCCATCCGTGGCTCGGCGAGCTGGTGTATACCGCCTTCTCCGGCAGCCATCAGGATGCCATCCGCAAGTGTCTGAGCAAGCAACAGGACGACGAGCCATGGGATGTGGCTTATCTGCCAATCGACCCGCGCGACCTTGGCCGCAATTACCAGTCGGTGATCCGCGTCAACAGCCAGTCGGGTAAAGGCGGTGCTGCTTATCTGCTCGAACAGCAGATCGGCGCCACATTGCCACGCTGGATGCAGATCGAACTGGCGCAGCCGATTCAGCGCCGCGCCGAAATGCAGGAAGGCGAACTCAGCCCGGAACAAATTCTGAGCGTATTCCGCACAGAGTTTATGAACAGCGATGGTCGCTACTCGCTGGCCGGTTACCAGATCGACAAACAGGGCAGCCAGTATCATGTGCAGGCGTCTATTAATGACGGCAGCCAATTAATGCTGATTCATGGTCATGGCAACGGTGCCATCAGCGCCTTTGCTGACGCCATGCACAAAGCCACCGGCGTGGACGTGCAGATTGTCCAGTTTGACGAGCAGGCCATCAGTGAAGGTTCCGATGCCACCGCCATGGCCTTTGTGCAGGCCAGCATCCGCGGCAGCCGTTATACCGCGGTCGCTCAGGATGGTGACACCCTCTCGGCCAGCCTTAATGCCATCCTGTTTACTATTAACAAGGCAATCATTGACAGCCGGGCCGTCGCCTGAGAACCAAGAAAAGCAGCGCGGCAAAAAAACCGCTCTGCTAGTCTGAAGGTAATCCAATGCAACGGAACTGCACCGCCGGCACGATGCCGGCGGATGCATTTATGCCGTTGTCTTTACTGACACGACGGGGGAATTTCTTATGACGTTACTGGCTATGCGTTTTGAAAACCACGAAATCCGTATTGCACTGCGCCGCACCCCAACTGCTCAGGCCATTCTTAAGGCGGTGCCTTTTACCGCCACGGTACAAACCTGGGGGCAGGAAGTTATTTTCGACTGCCCGGTACGGGTAAGCTATGAAGATAATGCGGTGAATATCGTGCAACCCGGCGATATTGCCTTCTGGGCCGATGGCAGCAGCATTGTCATTGGTTTCGGGCCAACACCTATTTCCCGCCACGGTGAAATCCGCCTGTCCAATGCCTGTAATATCTGGGGCGATGCCCTTGATGAAGTCAGCGCACTGGCCGATGTAAAAGCCGGTACCGTCGTTGAAGTGGATATTGCCGAACCACTGGATCTGAAAAAAGCCAGCGGACAATAACCAGCCGTTATTTTTTAAGCAGAAATAAATATCCGCAAAAATAAATTAAAAATGCATAAAAAAAGCCGGCGATAAGCCGGCTTTTTATTAAGTATTTTACCCTTGGGCAAATACTCAGTGGTGATGACCGCCTTCACCGTGAACATGACCATGAGCCAGTTCTTCTTCGCTGGCGTCACGGATAGATTCAACTTTAACGCTGAAGCTCAGAGACTTACCGGCCAGAGGGTGGTTGGCATCAACAGTAACGATGGCTTCATCAACTTCGGTCACGATCAGGTTGATCGGGCCGTGTTCAGTCTGAGCGGTAAAGGCCATACCAGGCTCAACTTTTTCGACGCCTTCGAACGCTTCCATTGGTACCTGCTGTACGCGCTCTTCGCTGTACTCGCCGTACGCATCGGCAGGAGCAACAGTGACTTCAAATTCATCACCAACCTGCTTGCCTTCCAGAGCCTGTTCCAGACCCGGAATAATATTCTGTGCGCCATGCAGGTAAGTCATTGGCTGACCACCTTCAGATGAATCGATAACTTCGCCGCTGGCAACATCAACAACTTTGTAGTGAATGGTTACGATTTTGTGTTGTGCAATGGTCATAAGGTGTTGTCCTTGTTGGGCCCGGCATCACCGGACTGAAATATAACCGCCCTGTCTGAACAAGGCGTTGTGGCGTTACGCAAAGGCGACCCGGATAAACCTGTACGACCGATCTCTACGAAAGCGCTCAGTATAACAACTGGCTATCTGAGTACCACCCCCTGCCGCGCACCCAATCCTGTCATCAGTAATAGTGCGTGGTGAAATGCCCGTCCTGTAACCAGCGGGCGTAGCGCCCGTTTACCGCCGCCAGCCCGCCGGGGTAGGCCTGATTAAAGAATTGTGACGGTATAAAAGGTGCACAGGGATGCTGCGCATAATGGCCCAGCGTCTGCCGCAACCAGCGCTTACCATCGTCATGGTCAATCAGAAAAAACACCATTGCTGCCGCACGGGCGTAATTCTCATCCTGCGCCATGCCGTTAAACTCAGCATGGCTGCGTCCGGCCAGCTCGCTGAAACCGGTCAGTCCCTGGGCGCTCAGCCGGTTAAAACCTGCGGCATCGGCTTTTATCTGGCCGGCATTCATCTGCCACTGCAGACCTTCAAGATATTGTGCCATCCCTTCGCTGAGCCAGATCGGTGTCGTGCCCAGCATGCCGGTCATCATCGCGTGGGTCATTTCATGGCGGGCAATACGCAGCGTCCATTCGTCACGCTGCTGGCGGGCAAGATATGCCTGATTATGGCCGCCACTGTAATACGCCATCCAGCCACTGTTTGCCCCCTGCTGCTGGCGGAATTCATCAAAGGCGCTCTGACTGGCAAACAGCACCAGATTCAGGTTGATCTGACGCCAGGCCTTCTGCGGAATAAAGCGCGTTAATACCCGGTAGAGTAAATCGGCTTCACGCCGCAGCTGAAATTCGAGCTGGGCGTCACCGGCCCAGCCCGGGTATTCCATCACCAGACGCACGCCCTGAGTTGCCGCGGCGTATTTTTTACTGAGGTCTTCCGCCCCGCTCTGCTGCGGCCGGTCGCCGAAGTGCACCTTGCCTTCGCTATCGGTCCAGCGATAGACCGCACCGCGTTCAACATCACGGATATCCTGTGTCGGTGGACGCACACATTCCGCGCCACCATGATTGCGGTAACCTGTGGGCATGCTGTCCGCCAGACTTTTGGCCGGCGCGGCGCTGGATGAGGAAGCCGCTGGGGCAGTATCAGACCAAGACTCATAACGGCCCGGAGCGCGCTCAGAAGCGACACCCGGCGCCGCCGTCACAGAAGCCGTTGTATGTGCATTGAATAATTGCGGTAACAGCCAGCCGTTGGGTTTAATGCCCAGTGGCTGCGGACTTAAACTCAGCCAGTGCTGACGCTGCTCAGGCGTGCTGTTCAGCCAGAACAGTTCCAGCGCCAGCGCTGCTATAAAGGTAACAAACAACGTGGTCAGCATAATGCGCAGCAATGACTTCATGTCTCTTTTCTCCTGCAGCTTGTCGGCCTGTTTCAAGGGCTATAAACAGATCAGGCCGGTTATTCATTTTCCATAAAAGCACTGGCAGTTTTTTTATCCAGCGTACGCGCCTGAGCTTCACCATCGAAACGGATTTTAATATAGCGCTCATCTTCCGCCAGCACGACCCCTGCCCCGAGGGTGTCATGGCGGATACGGCGCTGTTCTTCTGCGGCCGAATATTTACGTTCGATAATATAATCTGCCGGCGCCTTGGGATAACCCGGTGCCGCCCGCCGCGGTGTACGTTCTGCCGATGCAGGCGCAGAAGTATCCAGGGTAAACGTCAGGTTAATATCCAGCTGGCGGCAATAATCCTGCAACCAGGATGCGGGGCTGCCATGGGGTATTTTTAACGCAACAGAGTCCGATTTCGTTTCAATAGCGCGGGCAATATCAACGCTGCGTTCAACCATTAGTTCCTGCTGAAAGCGGCTGCTCCAGTCGCGGGCGGAAGTTTGCCCGCCACCACGTTTCTGATCTTTAAACGGATCTGGCGCAATTAAATGCAGTTGCTGTTTGGCGCGGGTCATCGCCACATAGAGCAAACGCCGCTCACTTTCTTCGCTGGCTGGCGTAGTGAATTCACCTTCCGGGGTATAAGGATAATAGTGTGCATTTAAACCGGGAATAATCACCACCGGCCACTCCAGACCTTTGCTCTTATGTATCGAGGTTAAATGCACACCGCCTTTTTTCTCACGGCTTTGCTGCAGACGCTGCGCCTTTAACTGCTGCAGATAATCCAGCGCGTTGCGGCTGTTCTGTTCCGACTCACGCATAAAATGCACAAAGGCTTTAATGGTTTGCAGGCGGTCTTCAATCTGCTGCGCCGAGAAAGCACTGTCGGCAATGCCATCCTCCAGACCCGACTGATCAATATACTGCTGTAATAACCGATACGCCGGCATCGCCACATGCTCAGCACTGGCCAGTACTTCGGCCCGGGCATCCAGCTGCTGGCGCTGCCATTTACTCATATCGTCCGGCACCGCCGCCTGCAGCGCCTCACCAAAGTCGGCATCGGCCTGCGCCATAGTGCGTGCAATCTGTTCCAGTGTTGAGCGTTTAATCTTCGGGTATGGCGTGGTCAGTAACTGCAGCCAGGCATCGGTACGTTGTTCGGTATTACGCGCAGCAAAACGCCCGGCCGATATTTCCAGTAATATCCAGAAAATCTGCAATTCCCAGCGATCCAGTACCGACTGTGAATTATGCAGCTGATACGGAATACCGGCCTGCAGAAGCCCCAGCTCAATCGGCGCACATAGCGCCCATAAGCGGTTAATAACGGCGATATTTTCCAGCGGCTGCTTTTCTGCCTCGCTTTTAATCAGGGTTAAAATCAGCGCTGGTTCATAACGGGCAAAATGCAGTCTGGCTTTCGTCTGCGGCGTGGACGGATGCGACAGGCACAGCACCGGCTCACGCTCTTTATTATGGGTAATCAGATGATTGGCCAGCAGCGACAGCGCATGGCCATAGCGAAAGGTGTGCGGCAATTGGTAAGTACTGACCTGCTGCATCTGCTGATCAAATTTCTGCACAATAAATTCCGGCTTTGATCCACGGAATTCATAAATCGTCTGATCCGGATCACCGATCACCATCACCGAACCGCGACCACCGTACAGCACCTCCAGCAAATGCTGCTGAATGGCATTAATATCCTGATATTCATCGACCAGAATCCACTGCATATGGCCGCCAAACTGTGCGGCGACTTCCGGCTGATAAATAAAAGCCATTACCGGATCGTAAAGCATATCGGCATAACTGATGCGCCGTTGCTGACGGCGCCAGTCTTCAAACAGATCAAACAGGTCGATAAAGATTTTGCAGCTGTCGGGCAGTTCCAGCGCGGCAAACACCTCAGCCGGCGGCTGCAGGCCAGACTTCACCAGATCAATAAAGGCCAGTGCCGGTTCGACCCATTTTTTCCGCTGTGACAGAATTTCCTGACGGGTATCGTCATCCGCCAGCTGCTGCAGTAAACGCCAGACAATGGGCTCCATTTCGCCATCGGATAACGGCTTGCCCTGAAACGGCGGCAAGACACCCTGAGCAATTAAGCGCTGATAAATACGCAAGCCCAGCGAATGAAAGGTACGAACCTCGGGCAACGCCTGACGAGGCAACAAGCGACCTAATTTGGCCTCAAAATCCTCCCGCGCAGCGCGGTTATACATCAGCACCAGCAGACGCCGTGGGCTTACGCCCTCGCTCAGACGGGCAGCAATAAAGTGTGTCAGCGTGGTGGTTTTACCCGCCCCCGCGACCGCCACCACCTTGGCGTGACCCTGCTGATGCGCAATCACCTGCGCCTGCTGCGGCGTCAGCTGCGCCTGCTGCGGTGCCCGGCTTACCTGCGCCGCTTGCTGTTCCTGTGCAGAAGACACAGCAAGCACATGGCCGGGGGGCGTATTGGGAGGTAAGTTACTGTTGGTCAAAGCGGGCACGGGCCTCTGGAGTTCAGTCGCCGGATTCTAACAGATTGGCGACACAGATTGATGCAGAGAGTGCCGCTCTTCGGCCAGACACGGTTCTCTTGCAACGGAACCTATCCATAATCCGGATAAAGAAACGCAGAACCGGCATACCTGCAAGCACCCCGCAGGTTCAATCCAGCCCAGCCTCTCCCCCACGCATTGACTACCCACTCAACAACAGACAATATGAGCAGCGATAAACACGCCTGATAATGGTGTAAAAGGGGCGACTAACTGTTTGTGCGGCGAAACCGGCCCGGCATTAAATGACCAACTTTCAGAGGGAATTTAAACGTGCTTAGCGTTATTTCTTACACGGGGATTATTGCTTCCATCTGGATCGTAGCAGGCGTTATTATTGCCTCATTGTTCTATCCGAACTACAGCCATTCCAGGCAATTTTGCAGCGAGCTGGGTGCTGCTGGCAGTCCAACCCAGAAACTCTCACCACTTATCAACAATTATCCTTTAGGCCTCTTATTTATCCTGTTTGGATATTACCTGATCAGCACCCACGCTGAGAGCACAGCAACCGTTGCTATCGGCATTATGGTTGTTATTCATGGATTAAGTACCTGGATTTGTGGATTTTTCCCTATGGATGCAGACCCATATACAACGACCCCGACCATGCCTTGCCAGATTCATTCATGGTCGGGAATGGTTATGCTGATTTCGTTTATTGTTGCCCCGGCAATTGCAGTATTTTCGGATACAAACCCGATTACTAACCCGACAGCCATCAGGGTATTTTCATTAATCTGTCTGCTCGGCTGCTTTTATTTTTCATACCGGCTGAGCGTATCCTTTAAAGAAAGAACCAACCCGGGCACTCACCAGCGGCTGAGTTACGGATTCCAGATTCTCTGGCTGTTTGTTTACTCTGCCTTCATGATCGCATGAACATTAAAGCCTTAACGCTGTTCGTACTGCTCATCTCTCAGGCGCTGTACTCCCGAAGCTTACCTGCTGCGGAATCATTTAAAATAGCCAGAAGCGATGGTACAAATATCACCTACTATCTGCTTGCTCAGGATAATCCGGAGAAGACACTGCTGGTATTAATTCAGGGTTCCGATTGCAACAGCGTCCGCCACAATAGGCGGATTAACAGCGAGTTCCCGGATGTAATGCCGCAAGCCAGTATTTTAACGGTTGAGAAATATGGCATTACCGCCGAATTACCCTGGAGCAACGCTTCTGAAAGGGATGATTGCCCTGCTGCCTATATCGAAAACGACTCACCAAAGCAGAGGGTGAAAGACTACACCCAGGTGTTAAGCACCTTACGCAAAGAAAGAAAATATAAAAGAATCGTCCTGCTCGGAGGGAGTGAAGGCGCTGTCGTTGCCAACCTGCTCGCGTCAGAATTGAGTTACATTAATGCCACCGTATCACTCAACGGTGGTGCCCCAAGATTTATAGATGATGTTCTGCACAATATAAAATCCCAGTCACCATCCGCTGAGGCATATCAGGAAGCTGCAAATGGCTTTACCGGTTTTTATAAACATATCCTCAACAGCGAACCCTTTGAGCTTAGTATGAGCGGGCATGGTTACCGGTGGTGGCGAAACATGTTTGAAATTGACCAAATGGCAATACTTTCCAGAGTAGAAACTCCACTATTACTCATTCAGTCGGGGCTGGATAAAAATGTTTCCGTACGTCTGGCTCAGGAGCAAGCAGCAGAACTCGCTAAAGACCAGCCCAATATTGAGTTTAAGATGTATAACAACCTTGATCATTCATTTAATATGCCCGACGGAAGCAGCAGGGTTGACGACGTTATACAGGATATAAGGTCATGGCTGGATGATTCTCATAAACCGCTTAACAGCGATTCTTAATAAAAAATGAAGTGTGGTGCCAAATTGACGATTCAGAGCAGGGAAGAACTCATTGACCATATCAGTCACGGCAACCCTGTGACCTATGTTTTCTTTTGGGGCCACCAAAAGCCCAAAACAGGTGTCTCAAAATCCTGTTTCAGTCAGTGGTACGAGTCACCATTTGTCGATGAACAGCAGACATACCTGACGGCAGAACACTATATGATGGCCAAAAAGGCTGAGCTTTTCAGCGATAACAATGCGCTGAAAGTAGTGCTTGCCAGCAAGACACCGAACGAAGCAAAAAAAGCGGGACGTGGCATACTTGGCTTCGACGAGGATAAATGGCTACAACACCGCTTTGAAATCGTGGTATCAGCTAACTTTGCTAAATTTTCGCAAAACCCGGAGCTGAAGGAATTTCTGCTCAATACCGGGGACAGTATTCTGGTAGAGGCCAGCCCTGTGGATGCGATATGGGGAATTGGCCTGGCGGCCGACGATCCGGCAGCCTCTGAGCCACATAACTGGCAGGGCCAGAATTTGCTGGGTTTTGCCCTGATGCGGGTACGTGACCAGCTGAAATGCTAAACCACTACAATTCCAGACACTAAAAGACCTCGCTAACCGTTTCCATCTTATCCCTCCGGCATCCCTCACCTATACCTATACCCTGCCCGCCGGCCAGACCGTTCCGGATAGCGGAAATACCGATACTGACGCCTTTTGCCAGTTGCAACCATTTCTATCAATTATTGAACCCATTCGCGAACTTAAGTACTCTTCAGACCAGCAGGGATGCTGCCATATCGTACGAACACACCGTCCAAACGACCGCCCTCCCCGCTAACAACCCCGAATAAGAAAGCTACGCAATTCCTGCCCTGCGTATATAAGGATGGGCGGCAGCGTGTCTGGAATACAAGCAGACCTGATCGATTTTCACTGCCGGAAAAGCACTGAAAATGACCAGAGAAAATAGTGTACAAACAACCAGTATATTTTACTGTTTGCGGAAACTGATGCGCGTTTACGCTCCGGCAGCAAAACGCGCATGCGCGGATTGACACCTTTGGTCCAGAAAGAGGGCAAGAAAATCAATCACTTAGGATTCTGCGAAAAGTGATAACGCGCAAAATGTAAAGAACGGTTCAGGGTAAAAGCGCGCATGCGCGCTTATATCCTGACAAGAAAGAAAATAACGATGATTTTTACAGCCCGGACAATGGTTTAGGCTGAGAATCTGAATAAGGGCTTAGGTGTGTTAATGAGCATGCCTACTAAGAAACTGTTATGTGAAAAAGGAGATATTTTGAAAATTAGTTGGTGGAATGTAATAAGCACTACTTTGGCAGTTCTTGGTATTGCGTTAGCAATATTTTTTCACTTGGCAAATCAAAAAGAGCGTGAACCTGCGTTTTTGTCTACCAAAGGGTTACTAATATACGCTTCTCACTCAGACTTGAAGTCATCAAATTATAAAATGAGTCAGATTACAGAAGATGGCGAAAAACCCCTTGTTGGAAATGTATACGTGCAGGAATTGGCTTTTTGGAATAAAGGCCGATTAGCGATTGAAAGTGAAGATGTTCTTGAACCACTAATGTTTCAATTCCCTGAAGGCTACGAAGTAATTGATGCTTTTGTATCTGAATCTACAAGAGAGAAAATCGTTAACCCTGCGGTTAATTTTGATGGGACAAAAGTTGGCTTTTCTTTCGATATTCTCGAAAGGGATGAAGGCTTTAAAATCCAAGTAGTGTTCAGTGGTGAGGAATATAAAAAGCCTTCAATTTCAGGTGATATAAAAGGGGTTGATAAAATAGACAGCAAAGAAGAACTAACAAACGACAATATCCTGTATGGAATAGCAATTGTTCTATTATATGCGGTTGGCTTTCTAGTATTAGGGGTGGTAATTGTTTTGTTGATACTTCTTTTTGACTTAGGGCTTAGAAAGGTTGCTCCAGAGAAAGAAAAAATTATTAAGAAAAACTTGGAGAAAATCGGTGCAGGAGTAATGATTGGGTTATTTGGTGTTCTTATTCTTCTTGTCGCAATGATAAAGGTAATTCAAGTGGCTGAGGAAGAAGCCAAAAATAGTGTTCCAGAAATGGAGTTGATTTCACATAACAAATCAATCAAGCAGACGCAGTAAACTGCGCGCCTTATTGAAGCGTTGAGACTGTAGAAAAACTCCAAAAACCGGGCGTTTTTCAGTAAAATCAGGCATCTCACAAAGGATGTTCACGATGCCGAACTTCAAAAAGTACAACTATGCGCAAAGCGCTATGGTGGTTGTCGATTTCGAGCAACAGATACGCCCTGGAACCTTCGAGTTCACGCTTCATCAGCTCATTGAAAATCATATCGACCTGAGTGCCTTCTACGATAAATACAGCAATGAACATGGCGGTCGTAGTGCATACGATCCGGCGATCATGCTCAAGATTATTCTGTTCGCCTATTACCGGGGCGTGCGCTCCAGCCGTGATATTCAATGGGAATGTGAACACAACATTCTGTTCAAAGCTTTATCCTGCGATACCGTTCCTCATTTTACGTCGATCGCGAGTTTTATCAGTCAGTACCCTGACGCTATTGCGAACGTATTTGAGCAGATTCCTCTGGTGTGTGATCAGGAAGGCTTACTTGGTCACGAGCTTATTGCCATAGACGGCTGCAAGATGTCATCCAACGCATCGAAAGAACATTCCGGCACCTTACAGGAACTCAGTGAGAAGCGGGAAAAGATCAGAAAACAGATCGCGCACTGCATGAAAGAACATAAAAAGCTGGATCGGCGGCGCCCCAAAGACAGGGAGCGCAAAGACCAGGTCGAACAATCCATTGATACTCTAAGTAAGCATTTTCAGAAGATTGATCAGTTCCTAAAGACAGCAGCCCCAAGGATGGGGCAAGCTAAACGGCCAACAGAAGTAAAAAGTAACATCACCGATAACCAGTCGGCGAAAATGACTACAAGCAAAGGCACGATTCAAGGCTACAACGGTGTTGCTGCGGTTGATAAAAAGCACCAGATCATCGTCGATGCTCAGGCCTTCGGAGAGGGCCAGGAGCACCATACTCTGAGGCCTGTCGTCGAATCGGTGCAAGCCAACTACAACCGTGCAGGCATCAGAAAAAACCTCACAGACGATCAGATCGTAGTGACTGCCGATACAGGATTCGCCAACGAAGAAAACTACGCCTGGCTGAAAGACAACAAGATCAATGCCTACGTTCCTGATAATCGCTTCCGCTCGCGCGATCCGAAGTTCAGAGACCAGAAAAGCAAACATGGAAAACGCCACCGTGACACAGTGAAAGGCGTAAAGTCAGTAATACCTGCCAGTGAATTCACACTCAACGCCGCTCAAAAAACCTGCCATTGCCCTACGGGTAAAGAGATGTGGCTTAGGTTCGATAACAAAGACCAATATGGAAAACGGACGATAGCGTTCGAAGGCAATCTGACCGACTGCAGGCATTGTCCGATCAAACATGAGTGTATGAGAAACCCGGAATCAGCAGATACTCGGGAAGGTCATGGCAGGCAGGTGAGTTTTACTCTGAATACAAAGAAATCACCAACGAGCTGGATGCAGAAGCGGGTGGATAGCCAATATGGCAAGCAGGTCTACAGCCACCGAATGTCGGCATTAGAACCAGTATTCGCGAATATTGGTACGCAGAAGGGATTAAACCGATTTTCACTACGTGGAAAAGACAAAGTGCAGGGACAATGGCAGCTGTACTGCATGGTACATAACATAGAGAAAATCGCGAATTACGGCAGTATTTAGAGTGGAATCCTCCCTATATGGACAAGGATGGTTAAACTCAGTAAATTTGGATAAATATTGAGCAGCAGGTTCGGATATCCCGAAATCGGACTAATCAACGACATGGAAATGGGAGGCTGTAGAGTGGGATTTTTGAAAACTGTTTTTCTACAGTCTCGTTAGGCCCCCAAAAAATGTGTCCAAGGATATTAAATGAAGCCACGAATTTTTATTGGATCCTCTGTTGAGGGACTTAGTGTTGCATATGCAATTCAGCAGAATTTAACTCACGATGCTGAACCTACTGTATGGGATCAGGGTGTATTCGATCTATCAAAAACATCCATAGAATCACTTACTAAAGCTGTAGATGAGTCTGATTTTGGTGTTTTCGTTTTTAGTCCAGATGATATAACAAAAATGAGAGGAAACGATGTGAACTCTATACGTGACAACGTAATCTTTGAGTTTGGTCTTTTCACTGGTCGGCTTGGGCGGGATCGCGTATTTTTTGTTAAGCCAGATGGCTTAGATATGCATCTACCAACAGATTTACTTGGCATGGCGCCAGGAAGCTATAACCCCAATCGTGAAGATGGCCGGCTTCAGGCTGCCACAGGTCCTGCATGTAATCAGATACGTGAAACTATTAAGAAGCTTCCAATTATCTCTTCGGAAGATTCCAAAAATGAGTCCGATGAATCGACAGCCTCAAGCAAACCAAATGAGTCTGAATGGTTGTTTGACTTGTTTAACGATAACTATACTGAAGCCCGAAAGAAACTAAATGCCATAATGGAAAGCAACACAGGCGAGGATTTATTAGAGAATCAAGTATGGCTAACATATATAGACTTCAAAGAAGATGAGGTTACGGGCTTAGAAAAGTTGCTCAGTTTGCCGAAAGATCATAAGAAATCGAAATCGGTTTACACGCTTGTTTCGCAGATGTTGTCTTGGGAGAAATATTACGAGCACGCCTTAGATGTTATAAATATTGCTCTGGAGCGATTTGAAGAAGATATTGAACTGTTGGTTTTGAAGGCTGGATACCTTTCTAGTGTCGGCAAAAAAGATAGCGCGATTGCCCTCTTAGATAACCCAAAGCATTCAACGGTACCGAACATAGCAATAGCTATTAGCAACATCTATGAAGATGATGACCTAGAGAAAGCCATCAACGTGATTCATGCCGCGTATCGTAAATATCCGAACAATAAAGAAATCTCATATAAGTATGCAAGACTTCTCCAAGAAAAAGAATCCCATAAGGAAGCTTTGTACCTTTTAAACGCGCTGTGTATTAATAACCCAAAAGAAGTAAAATATCTTGGTTACCTTAGCAATACATGCCTTAAACTTGACCTATATGATAAAGCGATGTCGTCTTTGAAAAAGGCTAGTGAGCTTTCTAAAGAAAAGGAAGCTTGGATTTTGCACAATATTGGAAATCTACTAAAAAACAAAGGTTTTTACTCGGAGGCAGAAAAATGGCTTAGGAAGGGTTTGGAAGTCGAACCTGATTCTGAGTATGCACATGATAGGCTCGCGGGCGCAATAAAAAATAGGGGCGAAGAGCGTAGTAAGCTTTCTAAGCTTTGTGAAGAAGGAAAGAGTCTTATTCGCGAAAGGAGCAAAATCCAAGATGAGCCTAACGGACGCGAAGGCGGCGCTATAGCGCAATAGGTGTGTAGTGCTAGGTTTCAAGATTCTATACAGGCCTGGAAATGAAAGTGGTGGATGTAAAGTTCACGAAAGTCATTCCTGTGATTTCACGATTGATGGAAAATCCCTGCTGGATGCCATCATTAGTGCGGCTGGTGGTCACAAAGATTTCCTGGGTTGTTTTGCTCGCGGTTGGACCAACCTAAACGAGCACAGTTTGAAGCAGCTCTTACTTAAAGAAAGCCCAGAAACAGAATCAGGCAAATGTTTGATCTATGTTTGCCCTGAATGTGCCGATATTGGTTGCGGGGCATATGGCTGCAAGATCACAAAATCCGGCGGTACCTACGTGTGGAGCGATTTTACATACGAAAATGGTTATGAAGAAGCCGACCCTATTGAGGGGCTTGGTCCGTTTGAATTCAGTGCTGTTAACTATGAGAAAGTCATTGGCGAAGCATATGCGCTATAACAATCGCAGGCAAAGCGACACAATGAATAATTTAGCACTGGCTAGGACAATTATCGAAGATAGCCTCACGTTCAAGATCATCGACGGAGGGCGATACTTCCCACCGTTAAAAGTGGTCAATGAGTTTATGGCTCGTGGACATGATCCTGCAGACCAAGATGATTTACACATTCGGTGGCAACCATTTGAAATCGATTCAAATACTTATAAAGAGCTTAGAGATTGGTGGGTTTCTATTAATCCGGATGCAAGCGAAGATTGGCTGGGACTGCCTGAATCAGAATCTTATAATTGGTTTACGGAAGCTTATGACCGAATGTAACAAAGCCAGCCACGAGTGCCAGCAAGCTGACTGATCTGCTCCTGCTTTAACGGACACCAAAGTCAAACTGACGAGGTGCCTAATGCCCAAATATACTCAGCCAGGAATGACATGGCAGTATTCAAACGGGCTCAGGGTTAAATCAGCTCAGCTGAGTCTGACTGAAGGAAGTCAGGTTCAGGAAGTTGCCAATACACTCGGCATTAATCCGTTCATGCTGTCACGATGGTGTAAATAATATCGTGAAGACAAGATCGTGGCATACAAACGCAAGAGATCAAACGAAACAGCCAGCTGCTTCAGGCGTATGCAAATTCAACCAGAGGATCATCTTTTGTACGAAGTAAAAACTGTAGGTCTTTTTTTGGTAACTGCATTGGCAGAAATTGTTGGTTGTTATCTGCCATATCTTTGGTTGCGTGAAGGAAAATCAATTTGGTTGTTACTTCCCGCAGCGATTAGTCTTGCGGCATTCGCCTGGTTACTGTCGTTACACCCGGCCGCAGCAGGCAGGGTTTATGCAGCTTATGGCGGTGTTTATATTTTTATGGCCATTTTGTGGTTATGGGCTGTCGATGGAATTCGCCCAAGCGCTTGGGATCTCGTGGGATCTGCTGTAGCACTTTTGGGTATGGCAATTATCATGTTCGCCCCACGCAGCTCATAATGAATCGGGCTGGGAGCGCAGTGATCTTATCCCGGGAAGAAATCTCTTTATAATCAATCAGAACAGGCTACAAACTCTGATCATTCAGACTGTATTTTCAGAGCGCTTTAATCAGCAAAAACCGCTCTTTCGCAACCAGAAAATAATACATAACCCGATTCCCTTATCTCAACACGAGTCTTTTTACCTATGACCTTTGGCCCGAAACCTGCCGGTACCTGGACCGGCCATAAAGCAGCAAACTGCGGTGATAATCATAATTTTCTGCGCGCCGGTGAGCGTTATGAGGTTATTCAGGAATTTTCCGATTACGATCAGCATCTGCACGCCGTTGGGGAAAGCTGG
>NZ_DDCJ01000124.1:0-13631 GCF_002335285.1 Thalassolituus sp. UBA2009 | reverse complement strand
ACGGTTTTCTGCGCCTCTGGGGCCGCCGCAGAAACCGCAGAGATGTCTGGTCTGTCGGCAGGGATGCGGACAAGTGGCTCTGGCCATGGATGGCCGATGAGGCACGAGGCCAGTAAATATCAAGGTTTCAAGGGTAACGGCCCAGAAAGCGCGAAGCTGGGGTCGGCCCGCCGGCAAGGGGATAAGTTCCCCTGCGAGGCAGCAGACCTTGATGTTAAAACATGCTGTTTTTGTCAGCTATGGTGCTGATTAAAAACTGTGGGACAGCAGTGGGGCTGATGCCCCGTTTTTTATCAGAAGAATAAACCCGCTTCTAACTGGGCTTCTTCGGTCATCATGTCACGGCTCCACGGCGGGTCGAACACCAGTTCAACCTCAACGCTTTCCACATTCGGTACTTTGGCCACACGGTATTTAACATCGGAAATCAGCACCGGTCCCATACCGCAGGTTGGCGCGGTTAAGGTCATACGGATTTTTACCGCGTTATTGTCGATATCGATACCGTAAATCAAACCCAGATCGAGCAGGTTGATCGGAATTTCCGGATCATAAATGGTGCGCAGCGCCTGACGGATCTGATCTTCATGCACCAGACCGTCGCTGCGTTGTTCAAATTCAATATCTTCGGCTTCAAGACCCAGAGCCGCGGCATCGGTACCATCAACACGCAGCATATTGCCGTTCAGTGTCACGGTGTAATTGCCGCCCAGCGCCTGATTAATGGTAACAAAGCTGCCGGCCGGAATGGTGGTTGGCGTACCGGATGGCACCATACGGGCGGGGCAGGTGGCGTGCGCCACGACCATTCTTCTTTCCACATTGACTCCTGTATGAAGCTACTGCGCTCGTGACGCTTCATGAATATTGCTATTGCCGCGATATCTTCAACAAATTTCAGCAGCTTCGGTTAAACCGAAAATGATTCACCGCAGCCGCAGAGATCTTTGGCATTCGGATTGTTGAACTTAATGGTGCTGTTCAATCCTTCTTTGCTGAAATCAATTTCAGTGCCGCGCACATAAGGTGCAGCATCGGCGGCAATAAACAGCAGAATATCGTCGGCCACCTGAATGGTCTGATCACCGTCATGAGCCTGTTCGACAAATTCGATATCGTATTTAAAGCCGGAACAACCGCTTTTTTTTACACCCAGACGGATGCCTTTCATCGCCGGATTTTTCGCCAGCTGTTTGCGGATATGGCTGATAGCCGCTTCCGTCATACTGGCGCTGGCAACCGCATTTGGGTCGTAGGTGGCCGGTTGTACATTTGGATCAAAGGTTTCGGTGCTCATTGTCCTTCCATCCTCAGAGTAAAAACAGTTTGGCTTTTTCCAGGCCTTTAAACAGTGCGTCCACTTCTTCCAGCGTATTGTAGAAGGTGAAAGACGCCCGCACGGTGCCGGGAACTTTAAATTGCTCCATCACCGGCATGGCGCAGTGATGGCCGGTACGTACCGCAATACCCTGCTGGTCGAGCAGGGTGCCGACGTCGGCAGGATGCGCACCTTCAAGAATAAAGCTGAATACCGAGGCCTTGTTGGCGGCATTACCGATAATGCGGATGCCACCCATTTCTGCGGCCAGCTCGTTGGCGCGCGCCAGCAGCGCATCTTCATGGGCTGCCAGAGCTTTGCGGTCGAGGGTATTTAAATAATCAATGGCGGCTGCCATACCAATGGCACCGGCAATATTTGGCGTACCGGCTTCGAATTTATACGGCAGAACGTTATAGGTGGTTTTGCTGAAGCTGACGTGCTCAATCATTTCACCACCGCCCTGATAAGGAGGCATGGCATTGAGCAGAGCTTCTTTGCCATAGAGTACGCCGATGCCGGTCGGGCCAAAGAGTTTATGGCCGGAGAAGGCGTAAAAATCGGCGTCAAGCGCCTGCACGTCGATATCCCAGTGAGCAACGGCCTGCGCACCATCGATCAGCACTTTACTGCCGTTGGCATGGGCCAGAGCAATAATATCGGCTACCGGATTAATGGTTCCGAGGGCATTGGATACGTGTACAACCGAAACCAGTTTGACTGCGGGAGTCAGCAGGGTTTTAAAGGCGGCTATATCCAGCTCGCCGTTTTCCAGTACCGGAATCGGCAGTAATTCGGCGCCACTTTGCTCGCACAGCATCTGCCAGGGCACGATATTGGAGTGGTGTTCCATACCAGAGACCAGAATACGGTCGCCGCTTTTAATATTGCTTCGGCCCCAGGTGGCGGCTACCAGATTAATGGCTTCGGTGGTGCCGCGGGTCCAGACAATTTCTTCCGCTTTGGCCGCATTTAAAAAGCGCTGTACGGTTTTACGCGCATTTTCAAAATATTCAGTCGCGCGGTCACTCAGGGTATGAGCACCACGGTGAACATTGGAGTTATCGTGCTCGTAATAACGGCTCAGCGCATTGATAACCGCTTTCGGTTTTTGCGTGGTGGCACCGTTATCCAGATAAATCAGCGGCTTGCAGTTCACTTCCTGATGCAGGGCAGGGAACTGTTCGCGGATACTGTTTAATTGTTCCGGGCTGATTGTGCTCATGCGTTTTCTCCGCTGAGACCGGCGGTTTCATTTTCCAGCAGATGACGGCTTAACGACTGATCGCGGCCAAAACGGTGCGCCAGTAACGGACGCAATACCAGCGCGATGTCTTCGTGCGGAAGAGCTTCGAGTAATTCGTTAATAAAGCCAAAGCTGAGCATGACTTCAGCTTCTTTTTTGCTGATGCCGCGGCTCTGCATATAGAACATGGCTTTTTCTTCCAGCTGAGCAACGGTCGCACCGTGGGCGCATTTTACGTCGTCGGCGTAGATTTCCAGTTCCGGCTTGGTGTAAATCTCGGCGGTGTTGGTCAGCAGCAGGTTTTTATTGCTTAACTCGGCCAGTGTTTTCTGCGCCTGCGGATGAATATGAATACGGCCATTAAATACAGCACGGGCTTTGTCATTCATAATGCCGCGGAATACTTCGTTGCTGGTGCAGTGCGGCACTTTGTGTTCAATACAGGTGTGGAAATCCAGCAATTGCTGGTTCTGCGGAATATACACGCCGTTCAGCTCGCAGTGCGAACCTCCAACATTGTGATTAACCACAATATCGTTACGGGTCAGGCGGGTGCCCAGGCCCAGATGAAAAGCGTTGTACTGGCTGTCACGTTCCAGATCAACATGAGTGCTGCCGATGTGCAGGGCATCTTCCTGCATTAATTGCAGACGGTAATGTTGCAGACGGGCGTTATCGCCAATCACCAGCTCGGTCAGGGCGTTGGTAAAACTGTTCTGCGGCTGTTCATCGGAAGCATAATGCTCAACCAGCGTTGCTTCGGCACCGCTCTCCAGTACCATTAACAGACGGCTGGTGATGCTGAAAGGCTGCGGATTATTACTGCTCAGCCAGCTGATCTGCAGTGGCTGTTCGAGGCGCTGGTTTTTGCCGACGTGAATCAGTACGCCATCGTTCAGGGCGGCATTATTCAGGTCATTAAATAAATGCGCGCTGCCGCTGTTACTGCTGCTGGCCTGCGCTACTACGCTGCCCAGATGCTGGCTGATTAATGCCTGTTGCTCTGCATCTGTCTGGCTGAACAGGGTAACCTGTTGCAACGCCAGAGCATCGGATAATTCGCTGCTTAACCGGCCATTAATAAATACCAGTCGTGCTGCTTTTAAATTGCCCAGAGTTGCCACTTCACGCAGCCCGGCGGTTAATTCCGACTGGCTGGCAGTACGCTGAAAATCACCGGTCAGCAGGTTATGCAGCGAGGTGTATTTCCAGGCTTCGGTTTTACGGTTGGGCACAGACGCTGCGGCAAAGGCTTGTTGGCCGGCTGCATTCAGGGCAGCCAGCAGCGGGTTGCGGGCCTGCTCTGTGGCCAGCGCCAGCTGTTGTGCGTGAAACTGTTCTGCCATGTTACGCCGCTCCGTTGTCTGCGCTTTCCAGCCAGCCGTAGCCTTTTTCTTCCAGCTCCAGTGCCAGCTCTTTACCACCGGATTTAACGATGCGGCCGTTGGCCAGTACGTGAACGTAATCCGGTACGATGTAGTCGAGCAGACGCTGATAGTGGGTCACCACAATAAAGCTGCGGTTGGCATCGCGCATAGCATTCACACCTTCGGCTACCACCTGCAGTGCGTCGATATCCAGACCGGAGTCGGTTTCATCGAGAATGCACAGGGACGGTTCGAGCAGCATCATCTGCATCAGTTCATTACGTTTTTTCTCGCCGCCGGAGAAGCCTTCGTTCACACCACGCTTAAGGAAGCTCAGGTCGAGGTTAACGGCTTTGCATTTTTCCCGCGCCAGTTTTAAAAACTGCACGGAATCCAGTGCAGGCTTACCCTGATGAGCGCGTACGGCATCAACAGAGGCTTTTAAAAATTCGAGGTTGGAGACACCGGGAATTTCTACCGGATACTGGAACGCCAGAAACAAACCTTCACGGGCACGTTCTTCCGGCTCCATCTCAAGAATATCTTTACCGTTCAGGGTGACACTGCCGTCGGTCACTTCATAACCATCACGACCTGCCAGAACGTTGCCCAGAGTACTTTTACCGGCACCGTTCGGACCCATGATGGCGTGCACTTCACCGGGCTTAATCTCCAGGTTCAGACCTTTGAGAATGTTTTTGTCTTCTACGTTGGCGTGCAGGTTTTTAATGCTGATCATGGTTAGCAGTACCTTTTTTCAGTCTGTCATCCGCGCAGTGGCAGATAAATTTCAATTTTTTAGTCCCGGTTAAGTCTGGCCTTAATCAGCCGACAGAACCTTCCAGTGACACTTCCAGTAACTTGCCGGCTTCCACCGCAAATTCCATCGGCAGCTCTTTGAATACCTCTTTACAGAAACCGTTAACGATCATGGACACGGCTTTCTCGGTATCAATGCCGCGCTGACGGCAGAGGAATAACTGGTCGTCGCTGACGGTTGAGGTGGTGGCTTCGTGCTCCACGACCGCAGAAGGATGTTTGCTTTCGATATAAGGGAAAGTATGGGCGCCACACTGATCACCGATTAACAGCGAGTCACACTGGGTGTAGTTACGCGCACCGGCGGCGGTCGGATTCATACGTACCAGACCGCGGTAGGCATTCTGACTTTTACCGGCAGAGATACCCTTGGAAATAATGGTTGAGCGGGTGTTTTTACCCAGATGAATCATCTTGGTGCCGGTATCGGCCTGCTGGTAATTGTTGGTTAACGCCACGGAATAAAATTCGCCGACCGAGTTATCGCCTTTTAATACACAGCTTGGGTATTTCCAGGTCACGGCAGAACCGGTCTCTACCTGAGTCCAGCTGACTTTGGCATTGGTATGGGCAACGGCACGCTTGGTTACGAAGTTGTAAATACCGCCTTTGCCTTCTTTATCGCCGGGATACCAGTTTTGCACGGTGCTGTATTTAATTTCGGAGTTGTCCAGCGCGATCAGTTCAACCACCGCCGCATGCAGCTGATTTTCATCGCGCATTGGTGCGGTACAGCCTTCGAGGTAGCTCACGTGGGAACCTTCGTCGGCAATAATTAAGGTACGTTCAAACTGGCCGGTTTTGGCTTCATTAATACGGAAGTAAGTGGACAACTCCATCGGGCAGCGTACACCTTTAGGGATGTACACGAAGGAGCCGTCAGAAAATACGGCGGAGTTCAGCGCTGCGTAAAAATTGTCACGCTGTGGCACCACGGTGCCGAGGTACTTTTTAACCAGCTCCGGATGCTCGTGTACGGCTTCGGAAATCGGCATAAAAATAACACCGGCTTCGGCCAGTTTTGCGCGGAAGGTGGTGGCAACGGATACCGAGTCGAATACGGCATCGACGGCAATGCCGGCCAGTGCCATCTGCTCATGCAGTGGGATACCCAGCTTTTCGTAGGTACGCAGCAGTTCAGGGTCGACTTCGTCGAGGCTTTTCGGCTTGTCAGCCATGCTTTTCGGCGCGGAATAATAAGACAGCGCCTGGAAATCGACTTCCGGGTAGTGCACGTGCGCCCAGGTTGGCTCAGCCATTTCCTGCCAGGCACGGAAGGCTTTTAAACGCCATTCGGTCATCCACTCGGGTTCACCTTTTTTGGCGGAAATAAAACGCACCACATCTTCGCTCAGGCCCGGTGCAATGGTGTCTGACTCGATGTCGGTAACAAAGCCGGCCTGGTAGTCATTACCAATGCGGCGTTCGATTTCAGCGTTGCTGCTCATAGTGAACTCTCTCGTATGGATGCGGCCCGATCTGCCTGCGGTTCCGCTCAGTGAAACCGCTGTGCGCCGGACCCGCGTCTGGCGTTTACCCTGATGTTCATCCACTCCGTCCCGGGGGATGTCTGACGTGCGGTGCGCTCTTGGCGCCATATTCTAACGCAGATCAGGGTAATAGCAGAGTAATTCAGTCGGGTATATTAATCAATACCGTATTGGTATGCTTTAATGGATGCGCGCATTCTAGCAAAGCGGATGAATTCTGACCAATCGCGACATATTCTCGTTTGGCCAGACCTTTAACTACTGATCAGACAGGGCAGGTGTATGCTGAAAATAAGTAAGCTGACCGATTATGGCGTGGTCGTCCTGAACGAGCTGGCACAGGCCGGCGCGGTTAAGCTGTCGACCGACGACATTACCGGCCTGACCGGGCTGGCACTGCCCACGGTGCGTAAAGTGATGAAAGCCCTGGTCGACAGTGGTCTGGTAAGCGCCCAGCGCGGTGCGCGCGGTGGCTACCGCCTGGCGCGGGCGCCGGGGCAGATCCGTATGCTGGATGTGGTGCAGGCCTTTGAAGGCCCGGTTGCCCTGACCGAATGCGCGGCCGACGATCATCAGTGTGACATCACCGCCAGTTGCTCACTGTCATCTAACTGGGGCGGCATCAATCAGCTGATTACTCAGGTGCTGGCACGGGTAACTTTACAGGACATCCGTAATCCGGAACGTCAGGAGCAGCTGGTGCGTGATGCGGTACCGCTGACTTCCTTTATTGAGTTGGTGAATCTGTCCTGATACAGGTCCTGCTGCCGACAATTTTCTGTCATCTTTTCTTATTAGAATCGCCGGAAATCTTTCAGGATGACCGACGATGCGCTTCTTACTCTTCTTTCTGACTTTCTGGCTGGCTCCTGCCCAGGCGCTTGAGTTACAGGCGATGGGAACTTATCGCCGTCTGCATAACGATGTGTATCTGGCGGCTGTTTACAGCGACCTGAACGACAGCCAGCAGTGGCTGAGCGCAGAGCAGCCATTGGCTCTGGAAATCCGTGTGCTGGCGGAGCGTATATCGCCGCGCCGTTTTTACCGGCTGTGGAATGAAGGGCTGGCCATCAATCTGAGTGAAGCGGAAATGAATGCGCGTTTGGAAGATATCAGCCGCTTTACCAATCTGCTGCAAGATGATTTGCGTGAAGGAGACCGGATGCTGATCAGTAATGAAAGCGGTCCCTGCCGTGTGCTGATCAATGATGTGGAAGTGCTGTTGATTGAGGATGGTAGTTTTGTGCGTCTGCTGCTGGCGGCCTGGATTGGCAAATTCCCGCAGTCTCCGGGATTCCGTGAAGACCTGCTGCGGATGAAAGCAGCGGAGCGCAGCGAGCTGAAAGCCAGTTGGGATGCCAGGCGGGTCAGGCCGGGGCGGGCAGAGGCCGTTGCGGGCTGGCTGAAACGTGACGCGGATCACGTTGCTCAGGCACAACCGGTCACAGCGGCGCGACCTGTCGCAGGCGGAAATGTAACGGTGGTGGCGCAAAATGTGGAGTCTAATGTACCAAAATTGTCACAACCTGCAGTAAAAACGTCGCCAGAGGTTACAGGGCAGGCGTCGCTGCCGGAGGTGTCGGAGCGGAAAAAACAGCCGGAAACGGCATCGGATCTGGCGGCCAGAACGGCAGAAAAACGTGAAAAAGAGCGTGCTCCGGCAGCAGCCGAACAGGCCCGTGAGAGGGCACAACTGATCGCCCGGCAGCAGGCTGAGATGCAGTATTACCGTGCCTTGCTACGACAGGCCAATAGTCAGGTTCAATACCCGGATCAAGCACTGAGAAAGCGGCTGGAAGGCACGGTGCGCGTGAGTTTGCAGCTGAACCGTTTCGGCGAATTATTGCTGGCGGATACCAGTGAAAGTTCGGCGGTCAGTCTGCTTGATCGGGCAGCCTTACGGGCCGCAAAAAAAGCCGCGCCATACCCTCCGGTGCCAGAGCTTCTGCAGGGTGAAAACTTTGAATTTGATATCCCTTTCCGCTTTGTTCTGGCCCGTAACTGATTTTATTTTTGTGATTAAAAACAAGGAATTAGGTCACACTTTGGGAGGTTGCAAAACCTTTCTCCGGTGGCGCAAAGGGTCGTTGAGTACTGTTGACTGCAAGCACATTATGCCTGTGTCTATTGAGTTGTATGAAAGCAGGAATAGAGGTTTTACCATGCGTAGTCTGCTTGCCGTTTTTGCTGCTCTAATTTGGTCGGTACATAGTCAGGCCGCTGAATTACAGGGCGTCGGTATTTTTCAGACGCTGAACAAGCCCTGGTTTTTGACCGCACTTTATACGACTGAAGTCAGTGCCGCCGATAAATCGGCCGTCACCGAAGCGCCGCAGCCGGAGCGTCTTGAGTTCAAGGTAGTGGAAGACAAAATCAGTGCTTACCGTTTCCGCCAGTTATGGCAGGAGGCCTTTGCCGTGGTTCATGGTGATGATATCTGGAACACCTATGCGGCCGATCTTGGTGTGTTCTTTGATCTGCTCAAGGGGCCGTTAAAAACCAATGATCATCTGATTATTGAGCAGAACAACGGCGCGGCGGTTGTCAGCCTCAATTATCGTGAGCATGCCCGTTTGTCGTCCGGTTTTCTGCCATTGCTGGTCAGTACCCTGACCGCGCGTATTGCCCCGATTCCGGAGCTGAAAGCCGGCTTGCTGGGTGAATTACCGGCGTCTGAAGCCAAGACTCTGTTGCTGAAGTATGATCGTGGCGAGCCTTCGCTGCGCCGTATTGCCGAAACTGCCCGCTGGTTACGCCGTAAAGAGCCGCAGGTCAGCGCTCAGGCATCGGTTGCAACCAATCTGCAGGCAGCCCGCGTCCCTACCCTCTGATATACTGCGCGCCGTTGTTAACGGCGGCGCTTCTTTGTGTTCGCCTGATATTGCTCTGGTATTGATCTGCTATTGCTCAAAAGGTGTGCATGACTCCCGACTATCTTGATCGTTTTGGTGGTATTGGCCGTTTGTACGGCGTTGCCGGTCTTCAGCGTCTGCACGCATCCCATGTCTGTGTGGTCGGCATTGGTGGTGTGGGTTCCTGGGCGGCGGAAGCGCTGGCGCGTTCCGGCGTAGGGGAAATCACCCTGATCGATATGGATGATATCTGCGTTACCAATACCAATCGCCAGATTCATGCGTTGGGCGGGGATATCGGCAAGCTGAAAGTCGAAGCCGTGGCCGAGCGTATCCGCCGTATTAATCCTGAGTGCAAAGTGCATGCGCTGATGGAATTTGTGACCGTCAATAATCAGCGGGAATTAATCCATAGCGGTATGGATTATGTGATTGATTGCATCGACAGCGTAAAAAACAAAGCAGCCCTTATTGCGCACTGTAAACGCAATAAAATCCGTATTGTTACCACTGGCGCTGCTGGTGGTCAGACTGACCCGACGCAGATTCAGGTCGCGGATTTAAATAAAACCTTTAATGACCCGCTGGCGCGTAAAGTACGTTCCTTGTTGCGGCGTGAATATAATTTTTCGCGTAATGCCGCGCGTAATTATTCTATTCCCTGTGTATTTTCCAGCGAGCAGCTGCAATACCCGCAGCCGGATGGCAGTGTCTGTCAGACCAAATCCTTTGACGGCGACAGCACGCGGCTGGATTGTTCATCGGGTTTTGGTTCGGCCACCATGGTGACCGGTACCTTTGGCTTTGTTGCCGCCGCACGGGTAGTGAAGCGCATTGCCGACGAGTCTGGCAAGAAGAGCTGAGGCGTTTTAACCGCTGCAGGCGGCGTTTTACAGCGCCGCACCATCAAACACCTCAGTGCGCAGGCTGAATGGGTCGATACCTTCAATACAGCCGATATTCACACGGTAATGGCCAGGCTTGCGCAAGGTCTGGTGAAACGTATAAATACCGCAATGGCGGCAGAAGTGATGTTTGGCGATACCGCTGGCAAATTCATAGGTGGCCAGAGCGTCATTCTGTACGTCGATGGTTATCTCATCCGCTGCCAGTACAAAGCTGGTCATTAAGGCGCCTTTACGGACGCAGATGGAGCAATTGCAACGCAGGCCTTCGCTTATTTCTTCATGGCTAAAAGAAAATTTTACAGCACCGCAGTGGCATGAGCCATTGTACAGTTTCACGATATTTTCTCCTTGTTAACATTCAAGCGCACTTCGGTCTCTTACTTCTTGAAAGGCCATAACATCTGCATTTAATAGATTAACAGTACTCTGAAAGGCTTCCTTTCTAACGTAGTTAACGCAGGCGCTTAAATAATTAGAATTATAACTTGCAATTCGTAAGCTATCGGAAAATGAAATAGTAGGTGAAAAGATTAGACTAGCGACCTAAATCCTTGCATTCATACTGATAAATATCCTTGTTGATTACATCAACCATTATTATCGGTTTATCTTCCATAATCATTTCGTAGTAACACATAGGCCCTTGAGCCCCACCAATTAACCTCTCTAATAAGCTATGATCATATCGGTATATATGCCCTGTTAGACGAATTGGTGTTAATAGTGATATAAGAATGTCTTTTTCTCCATCTTTATTGGTCCAAATTACCCCGAATAAGGCTAACTTTTCCAAATGATGTTTAAATGATGAGTTGTCAGCGTACTCAGAAGTTATGTTCAGATAAACAGGCTTCCCGTTATTCAGTTCACTAATTCTAAGCTCCCTTACTTCAAACTTTTCTTCAACTTTGTACATTGACGAGCAACCACAAAGAAGCGCCACAGCCATAACTGTGGCGAGTTGCTGGTTAATAAATTTGAACATAGGGTTCTACCCCGTTTTCATGGACGGTTAACCGGACATTCCGCCAGCCGGCACTCATTAACTTCGATGGTAATGTGTACCAGCTGATGAAAATCACTCAGCAGCGCTTTGTAATGATCGGTATGGCGCGGCTGATGGGTGACCAGCGAAATAATGGCGGCGTAATCGTTGCCGCTGACTTTCCAGATATGAATATCGGCCACCTGATTATCGCCATCCTGTTCGATGGTCTGACGGATGGCGCTGCGCTGGTCGTCGCTGATGCTGGCGTCGAGTAATACCGGTGCGCTTTGTTTAACCAGACCGATCGCCCAGCGTGAAATAATCACGGCACCGACAATTCCCATTAATGGATCAAGCCAGTTCAGACCCAGATATTTACCACCCAGCAAGGCGGCGATGGCCAGCACCGAGGTCATGGCATCGGCCAGTACGTGCAGGTAAGCCGCGCGTAAATTATGGTCATGGCTGCCGTCAGGCTGAGCATCCTGATGATCGTGATCGTGGTTATGATTATGGTGGTGATGATCGTGGCTATGATGATGGTCATGACCATGATGGTGATGATGGTCTTTCAGCAACAGCGCACTGACCAGATTAACCGCGAGACCGAGCAGGGCGACCAGAATTGCCTGATCGAACTGAATGGCGTGCGGCTCAAATACCCGTACCACCGATTCGACCAACATCACCAAAGCCACGACGGCCAGGGCCACAGCACTGGCAAAGCCACCGAGTACATTCACTTTGCCGGTGCCGAAACTGTACGCCGGATTATCCGCATGGCGACGAGCATAACGGTAAGCGAATAAAGTAATAAGAAAGGCGGCGACGTGGGTGCCCATATGCCAGCCATCGGCCAGCAGTGCCATGGAGCCGTACCAGGCGCCGGCGATAATTTCTGCCACCATGGTAACGGCGGTCAGAATCAGTACATAAAAGGTATTGCGCTCGCCATCCGGATTGCTGCCGCTGAAGTGGTGTGGGTGCTGCCAGTGGCTGATATTGTGCTCTGTCATTAAAACCCCTGTCATACATTTAGCATACGGCTTCCACTAAATTGGAACGCTATGCCCAGATTTCATGATGTATCGCGACAATCTTATCGCACTTAGCGGCAAAAAGGGCGTACCACAAAAATCCGGGGGTTAGTGTCCGCCTTTATGACAAACCACTATTGACACCATGGCCCGGTTAAAGAGAAGGTTCAGCCAATGAAAAAAACAAGCGACAGATTAACTGTCCTCTCTCAGTATTAAGCGCGCACCATAAAATAAGGAGTATAAGCGAGTGAAACGTCTGTTGTTGCTGATGGTGGCCCTTGGGTCAGTATTGATGAATCCTGCTCAGGTGAGTGCTGATGAAAACCCGGTAAATACAAGCCAGCCCCAGGTAAACCTGAGCGCCGATACAGTGCGCCAGCGCTTGTTCTTGCAGACTCTGGCCTATCGCAGCAGTGCTGAATTCAGCCTTTATTCTTTACAGCATGGTGATCGTAAATCCGCTCAGCGTCTGGATGCCGTACTGGCTGAAGGGCAGGCTCTGGCGAACGCTCTTAAAGCAACCTGGCCTGAGCTGGCGCCTGCCTGGCAAGACATGACTCAGTTCGTTGACAGCAACCGTGCCATTGCAGCAAAAGCGGAAGACGTTAGTTTTTCTATCCGCCTGAATGAAAACTACAGCAAACTTTATGCGGTGCTTGATGGCAGTATTCCTGATACCTCGGTACTGGATAATGAAACCCGGCGGATATTGAATATGCTCGATAGTCTTGAACATATGGTTTCAGCTTATCTGTTTTTTAATATCAATATTTTCGGTGGTCTGTCGGTGACGGATACCGGTATCGAACAACAGAATAAACTCTTTAAGGCGTTAACTGCCGAACTGGATGATGCGGAATTACGTACCCAGGTTGAGCGCAAGTGGGGCTTTTTGGAAAGTACTTTGCTGGCCTATAACGAACGCTCAGCCGTCTTTATTGTGACCCGTACCTGTGACTCTATTCGTGAGTTATTACTGAAGAAACTGCAGCCCGAAGACCGTGCTGAATCCTGAGTTAACAGCATAAAAAAAGCCGCAGTTGCGCACTATTGTCCCACAGTTTTTAATCAGCACCGCAGCTGACACAAACAGTATTTTTTAACATCCAGGTCCAATGCCTCGCAGGGGAACTTATCCCCTTGCCGGCGGGCTTTATACCTGACCGCCATGGATGGCGGAAATGCATGTTTTGCAGGAGCAAAAACAGGCCCAGCTTCGCGCTTTCTGGGCCGTGAGACTCCGGGCGTCCTGCCCTTCGCCCTTCGGGCCAGCCTGCGGCTGTTCAATTTTGTTCCCGACAAAATTGTCCATGGCCGGGCCGCTTTCGCATCTGACCGCCAGGGATGGCGGAAATGTCGGTTTGGCAGGAGCATTAACCGACCCTGCGGACAGACCAGACATATCTGCGGTTTCTGCGGCGGCCCCAGAGGCGCAGAAAACCGTCACCGCACTGCTGCTTTTCAGAGCAGGTAGCTGAACTGAAATTTCATGTCGAAAACGCTGTTTCCGTTGAAATACGGCTGAGCGGGTTGCTGTCACCGGCGATCGTGCGGCGCCAGACAAGCAGATGATTCTGCGGCCTTCAGAGCAAACCCCTGCCCC
>NZ_DDCJ01000030.1:23078-32245 GCF_002335285.1 Thalassolituus sp. UBA2009 | reverse complement strand
CTGCAGCACAGAGAAATCCATAAATATATCCGAGCGGTTACTGCTGACTGAGCGCCGGTTCTGCGAGCGCATGGAATATTCCTCGCCTCTTACCACCAGTGGCAGCCAGTGCGCCTGCTTACCATCAGAAATAACCCTGTTGCGCTGCAGATCAAAAATCTGTGCCTGCCCCTGCTCATCCTGAACCCAGTAAATATCGCTGCCGGCAAACGGCAGGCTGAGCGGAAACGCCCAGCCGCCATTATCATGATTAATCAGGCTGTGTAATTCATTCACCGTCGGCAGACGCCACTGATCCTGGCCACAGAAATGCTGCTGCGATAATGCCTCCAGACGCTGCTGCAGCGCATTCAGAGTCAGCGCGGTGGCCGATTCTTCGCTGACCAGCCAGCGCTGTCCCAGCTGCAGGTAATCGACACAGCCCCAGGCCTGCTCTTGATACGGCCGGTGCTGCCAGCGCAGTGGGGTGCCCCAGCGGTCGAGGCGCACCATACGTTGTTGTTCAGATAAATCGCCATGGCCAAAATCCGGCCGCTGATGCAGCAAGGCAAAACTGTCGGCCAGTGCCTGCTGATGACGCAGCTGAAAACCAATACGGTGTACCGGGCTGCGCGCCAGCACCTGTGCCAGTTGCCAGCTGCTCTGATAGTGCGTCAGCAGCGGTCCGGCAGGATGAGCCGCCGCTGTATCCGCACCGTCACTGATCCCCTCCAGCAAGACGGCATGCAGAATATTATGCAGCGGTTCCAGCTGTGGATTGGCCGGTTCGGCACGGCTGCCATTACTGAGGGCCGCACGGGCAGTGCTCAGTGCACTGAGCTGCAACTGCCCGTGCTCGTCCGGGCGACCACGTAAACGATAAGCGCCGGACCAGGCTTCGGCCCAGAGTCCGGCCGGAGCATCCTGTACTGGTCGCGGCAGGCGGAAGTGGCCGTCAGCTGCAACGCTTACCGCCTCACCCACAGGTTCATCATCAAACAGCCACTGCACCCGAAAACCAGACCAGTCGACCGTTGTTGCCGCCAGTGCCAGCTGCCCTTCAACCAGTGCACGTTCATGCAGTTGCGGAATCGGTGGCAGGGCCGAGAAGCCCAGACGCGGTTCAGCAGCGGATTTTACCTGCGGGGTTTTATCGGCCCGAGTGTCACTATCGCAACCTGTCAGCCCCGGCAGAGAAAGGGCAAACACAGCCATAACAGCCGGAAACCGGACAGAAGATGAAGGAAAATAACGACTGAACATAAGAAAACAACGACTTATGGAAAGCGCGCATTATTGCACGAATAAAAACCAATATTGCAGAACTGACTCTCGCTTAGGGGTAGTGAAGACCGTTTTACGGTTATCAGATCAGCGGGCCTGAAAGCGCCTGCTCACCCAGCCTTCCATCTGCAGTATCAGTAACAGTACGATGCCACAGCCCGCCGCCGCCAGCAGCGCTGCAATATCCGGCGCGCTGCTGTTAAAGGTACGCTGAAACAGCGGCAGCCAGTTAAATAAAGACTGCATCACAATCAGCGCCGCAATGGCCGCCCAGATCACCGGCGTACCTTTAAAACCCTGTAAGCTGATGGCCTGCCCCGGCGGGTAACGCACCGCAAACAGATAGAATAACTCCATCGCCACCAGCGCATTTACCGCCACGGTACTGGCAAAGGCTTCGCTGCCGGAATGCGCCATCCCCCAGTGCCAGGCGGCAAAAATACCGGCCAGAAACAGCAACGACACCTTCAGTACCTGCCAGGCAAGACGCCGGCTGAGCAGAGGCTCGAAGCGGGCACGGGGTGGCTGCTGCATCATGCCGGGTAAGGCCGGCTCAAACGCCAGAGTCATGGCCAGAATCACCGAGCTGATCATATTTACCCACAGAATCTGCAGCGCTGAAATCGGCAGGGTATGCCCCAGCAACAGCGCCACCACCAGACTAATGGATTCACCGCCGTTAATCGGCAGCATAAAGGCGATGCCTTTTTTCAGGTTCTGATAAACCGTGCGGCCTTCCTTAACCGCAGCCACCAGACTGGCAAAGTTGTCGTCCAGCAACACCACCGCCGAGGCTTCACGCGCCGCCTGCGAGCCTTTGTGTCCCATGGCAATGCCCACGTCGGCGGCTTTCAGTGCCGGCGCATCGTTCACGCCATCGCCGGTCATCGCCACCACGGCGCCGCCCTGATCATTAGCGCGCTGATTACCACTGTCAGCGCCAATATCAGCACTGCTCTGCAGCGCCTGCACCAGCCGCAGCTTATGTTCCGGACTGGTGCGGGCATAAACATTCACCCGCCCGACGCAATCCTGCAGCGCCTGATCATCCAGCTCGTCCAGTTGTTTGCCGGTCAGTACCTCAGCGCTGTTACTCAGCCCCAGCCTTGCCGCGATGGCACTGGCGGTCAGCGCGTGATCGCCGGTGATCATTTTCACCGCAATACCGGCGGCATGGCATTCCGCCACCGCAGCAATGGCTTCGGCGCGCGGCGGGTCCATTAAGCCGACCAGACCGATCAGCTGCAGCTCATTGAGATCGGACATTTCCAGCTCACTGCCGCTGTATTCTTTGCAGGCCAGAGCCAGTACCCGCTGGCCATCGGCGGCCAGCCGCTCAATCATCTCAAGCCAGTATCCGGTTTGCAGGGCCACGCTGTTACCGGCGTCATCCAGCTGCTGGCGGCAACGCTGCAGCAGTGCTTCCGGCGCGCCTTTTACCCACAGCACATGCCGCCCCTGATGGTTGTGATTCAGCGTTGCCATCAGGCGGTATTCGGCATCAAAGGGAATTTCGTCACGCCGTGGCCAGTGCTGCGCCAGACGCACCGGATCACCATCCAGCCGGTGGACCAGCACCTGCAACGCGGCTTCCATCGGGTCGCCGTGAATTTTTACCGTACCTTCGGCGGCCTGCAGACTGGCATCGTTACACAGTGCCGCCGCCAGCATCAGCGGTGTCTGCAGCGCTTCTGGCAAGGGTTCATCCAGTCCGCCATCGAGGGCGTAGCCATCACCGCGCACCTGGCGGTAATGAACGCCACAGGCCAGGGCCGCCACCATCATTTCGTTGCGTGTCAGGGTGCCGGTTTTATCCGAGCAGATCACCGACACCGCACCAATGGTTTCAATCGCCGGCATGCGCCGCACCACGGCCTGACGTTTGGCCATACGCCGCACTCCCACGGCCAGGGTAATCGACAGAATGGCGGGTAACCCTTCCGGAATAGCCGCCACCGTCAGACCGACAACGGCAATAAATAAATCGGCAAATGGCAGCCCGCTGAGCCAGTGGCCAAGCAGCAGAATCAGTAAGCCACCGGCCAGCACCAGCGTTGCCATCAGCCGCGCAAAGCGATCCATCTGTGCCAGCAGCGGGGTTTGTAAGCCGGTTGTTTGCTGCAATAAGCCTGAAATGCGGCCGATTTCTGAACGGCTGCCGGTGGCCACCACCACACCGCGGCCGGTACCGCGCACCACCAGCGTGCCGGAAAAGGCCATATTGGTCTGATCCCCCAGCGCACTGGCGGCGGCCAGAGCCTCTGGCTGTTTTTCCACCGCCAGCGATTCACCGGTCAGAATGGCCTCATCCAGACTCAGGCTGTGGCAACGTTCCAGACGGATATCCGCCGGAACCCGGTCGCCGGGTTCAAGCAGCACCGTATCGCCGGGCACCAGATCGGCGGCGGCAATGCGCTGGCTGTGACCATCGCGGATCACACTGGCCGCTGGTGCCAGCATATGGCGGATAGCCGCCAGCGCCTGTTCTGCACGGCCCTCCTGCACCAGCCCGATCAGCGCCTGGGAAATCACCACCGCCAGAATCACCACACTGTCGAGGGTGTGGCCAAGCAGCGCGGTAATTACCACCGCCGACAGCAGCACCAGAATCAGCAGATTACTGATCTGTGCCCATAAGCGCTGCCACCACGAACGTCCGCGCGCCTGCGGCAGACTGTTGCTGCCCAGTTGCTGTAACCGTGTTGCGGCTTCGCTGCTGCTAAGGCCCTCTTCCGGTGCCTGCAGCCGGGCGCGGATCTCGGCCACAGCAAGCTGGCTGGCCGCCATAGAGGTGGGGTCATCAACAAGCCGATCGGCGGTTTTGCGGTCGCGGGCAAGAGTCATAGCTTCGTCCTGAAATTAGGCTGTTCAGTGTGCCGTTTCTGCAGGAGATAGGGGTTGCGGCGGGTCAAGAATATGGCAGGCAAGTTACGCCAGTGGCGGCTACCGGCCGGAACCGACCAGCAACCACCGCGGCAGTGGATAACTCAGGCGCGGCTCATCGCCAGTGCGGTATCCAGCATACGGTGGGCAAAGCCCCATTCATTGTCGTACCAGGCCATCACATGCAGCAGATGGCCCTGTGCATGGGTATGGTTGGCATCAAAGATGGAGGACGCCGGATTGCCGTTAAAGTCGACCGACACCAGCGCACGGTCGTTGTAATCCAGTATGCTGCTGGTCGCTGCGGCAGCACGCATCACCGCGTTCACTTCATCGCGCGACGGCGTGTCG
Organism: Thalassolituus sp. UBA2009; assembly: GCF_002335285.1. NCBI lineage: Bacteria > Pseudomonadati > Pseudomonadota > Gammaproteobacteria > Oceanospirillales > Oceanospirillaceae > Thalassolituus > Thalassolituus sp. UBA2009. The sequence continues at coordinate 27,748 of NZ_DDCJ01000030.1, read as the reverse complement.
TGTACGCGCAGCACCAGATCCACCAGCGACACATTAGCGGTTGGCACGCGCACCGCCATACCGGCAATTTTGCCATCCAGCCCCGGCAGTACCAGACCAATGGCTTTGGCCGCACCGGTACGGGTCGGGATCATCGACAGCGCCGCCGCACGGGCGCGGTATAAATCATCATGACCCAGATCGAGCAGGTGCTGATCGTTGGTGTAGGCATGGATGGTGGTCATGCTGCCTTCTTCAATGCCGAACTGCTCGTGCAGTACCCGCGCCACCGGTGCCAGACAGTTGGTGGTGCAGGAAGCGTTGGAGACAATGCGGTCGCTGGCCTGCAGCACGTTATCGTTAACGCCGAACACCACCGTGGCATCGACATCTTCCGCCGGTGCTGAAATCAGCACTTTGCCGGCACCGGCATCCAGATGCGCCATGGATTTCACCGCACTGGTCATACGCCCTGAGCATTCCAGCACGATGTCGATATCCAGCTCGCCCCAGGGCAGCTTCAGCGGCTCGGCTTCGCGCAACAGCATGATGGCGTCATCCCCCAGTACCAGCAGACCGTCTTCGAGACGGATATCGGCGTTAAAGTGCCCATGCACTGAATCAAACTCCAGCAGGTGCGCACAGGTTTCGGCATCGCCCAGATCGTTGATCGCCACCACCTGTATCTGCTCGCGGAAACCCGACTGATACAGCGCCCGTAAAACATTGCGGCCAATACGGCCAAACCCGTTAATTGCTATCCGCAGCATAGTGACTCCGCACTGATGAATGTTTTATCAGTGTAGTTGCTGCGGCGTGAATGCCCGCTTGATCTGGCACAAAAGAACAACCTGTTGCAGGATCAATGGTTTGACCATACAGGCCGTTTCCGGTATTTTTCGCGGCCTTAACGTCGCTGTGTTTGTGGTAAGACCGAAGTCTTCCGGAAACTGACATTCCTGCTGAAACACCTTGCCCGCGCGCGGCAATAGAGCGGTTTCAGCCAGTCAGCGGAAGCCGGCCCCGGCACAGCCACTTCTTACTTAACCATCCGTTGTTTTACTGCCCCGCTCCTCCGGTGGTAATGCCAGACTCTGCTATGGCCGGATTGGTAACTGATTTTTGTGTATGACGACGGCCTGCTACCAGTCCCCTGAAGGGACTGAAAGTCACGGAAAAAACCCGTGTTGTGGTTGAAAGTTCGCCTCCCGGCGACTGCAATATACATTAGTAGTAGCTGTCTCATTAGCGGTTGTAAGCCGTAAGGGCGCTGTGTATAAAGCGTCGATTTATCCTTCCCCGCTGCCCCGGCCACAAGCCCCGGCAGAATTCAGGCCAGAAGGCTATCAGCCAATGTCCATGGGGACGCCAGTTGTCTGGCATGCACGCAGATTTTGATTTTCTGATTTAAAGGCGAAATCCATGACTATACAAAAAGTCGATGTGCTCCTCGTCGGAGGCGGGGTCATGAGTGCTACCCTGGGAACCCTGCTTACCAAGCTGGACCCATCACTCAAAATCACTATGGTCGAACGTCTGGACCATGTTGCTCACGAAAGTACCGACGGCTGGAACAACGCCGGTACCGGTCACGCAGGCTACTGCGAACTCAATTACACCGCCGAAGATGCCCAGGGCAATGTCGCCATTGACCGCGCACTGGTGATCAACGCCAACTTCGAAGTGTCGTTGCAGCTGTGGGCGCACATGGTGGAAAACGGCGTACTGCCGGAACCTACCCAGTTCATCAACCCGACACCGCATATGAGCTTTGTCTGGGGCGAAGATAACGTTGCCTTCCTGCGCCAGCGTCACGCCAAAATGAGCGCTCACCATCTGTTTAAAGAGATGGAATACAGCGAAGACCCGGCGGTGCTGCGTGAGTGGATGCCACTGGTGATGGAAGGACGTGACCCGTCCGAAAAAGTGGCGGCTACCCGCGTGCTGCACGGTGCCGATGTCGACTTCGGCTCGCTGACCCGCAATCTAGTAAAACGCCTGCAGGAAAAAGAAAGCTTCAGCCTGCTGCTGAACCATGAAGTGGATGATTTTGACCATTCCCACGACGGCAGCTGGTTTGTCCGCGTGAATGACCGCAAGAGCGGCAAAGCTTCAACAATTAATGCCAAATTCGTCTTCCTCGGTGCCGGCGGTGGCGCACTGCCATTGCTGCAGGCATCCGGTATCGACGAAGCCAACGGTTATGGCGGCTTCCCGGTTTCCGGCCAGTGGCTGGTATGTAAAGACCCGGCCATCGTCAGCCAGCACCACGCCAAGGTATATGGTAAAGCCGCTATCGGTGCGCCCCCGATGTCGGTACCGCATCTGGATACCCGTATCATCAATGGCGAACCAGCCCTGCTGTTCGGACCTTATGCCGGTTTTACCACCAAGTTCCTGAAAGCAGGCTCCAAGCTCGACCTGCTGAAATCGGTCAGCATCAGCAACCTGTTGCCGATGATGTCGGTTGGCATTAACAACATGGATCTGACCAAATACCTGATCAGCGAAGTGATGCAGTCACACGAAGACCGCGTAGCAACCCTGCGTGGTTACTTCCCGAGCTGCAAAGATGAAGACTGGACCCTGGCCGAAGCCGGACAGCGCGTACAGGTCATCAAGAAAGATGCTGAAGGCCGCGGTAAGCTGGAATTCGGTACCGAACTGGTCGCTGCCAAAGACGGCAGCTTAGCCGCTCTGCTTGGAGCTTCTCCGGGTGCATCGGTATCGGTACAGGCGATGATCGAAGTACTGGAACGCTGCTTTAAAGACAAAATGCAGAGCGAGTGGAAAGCCCGGTTAAAAGAGATTATTCCGTCCTATGGCGAAGATCTGAAAACCAACGAAGCCTTGCTGAACAGCATCCGCGAACATACGCTGACAACCCTGAAGCTGAAGTAATTTCAGCTTCAGCAGCAGTGCTGAAAATGCACAAAAAAGCGATATAAAAAAACGGCGTCTGTATTTCTACAGACGCCGTTTTTTTATGGGCTGTGATGTGCGGGCAAGCCCGCAACAGCACTTAACCGAAGTAGGAAATCATCACCCCGGCAGCGACCGCCGAACCGATAACACCAGCCACGTTCGGGCCCATCGCGTGCATCAGCAGGAAGTTCTGCGGGTTAGATTCCAGACCCACTTTGTTGGATACGCGGGCCGCCATCGGCACTGCCGATACACCAGCGGAACCAATCAGCGGGTTGATCGGCTCTTTGCTCAGCTTGTTCATCAGTTTTGCCATCAGAACACCAGCCGCAGTACCCACACAGAAAGCCACCAGACCCAGTGCAATAATGGCCAGCGTGCTGCCATTCAGGAAAGCGTCTGCGCTCATTTTGTAACCCACCGACAGACCGAGGAAGATGGTCACGATGTTGATCAGGGCGTTCTGCGCGGTATCGCTCAGACGCTCAACCACACCGGATTCTTTCATCAGGTTACCGAAGCAGAACATACCCAGCAGCGGCGCTGCAGAAGGCAGCAACAGAGCAACCAGAACCAGAACCGCAATCGGGAAAACGATCTTCTCGGCTTTGGTTACGGTGCGCAGCTGGCTCATGGCAATCTTACGCTCGTTTTCAGTGGTCAGCGCACGCATGATCGGTGGCTGAATCAGTGGCACCAGAGCCATGTAAGAGTAAGCCGCTACCGCAATCGCACCCAGCAGTTCAGGCGCCAGCTTGGAGGCAATAAAGATGGACGTCGGACCGTCCGCACCACCGATAATGCCAATCGCCGCAGCCTGCTGCATGGTGAAGTCCATCAGGCCGATATCGGTCATCCAGACAGCACCGAACAGCGTACCGAAAATACCAAACTGGGCGGCAGCGCCGAGCAGCAGGGTTTTCGGGTTGGCCAGCAGCGGGCCGAAGTCGGTCATCGCGCCCACACCCATAAAGATCAGCAGCGGAGCAATACCACTGGCAATAGTGACCTTATAAAAGGTGTACAGCATGCCGTGTTCGAAACCGGCGGCCGCACCCATGCTCAGCGCTTTGTTGTATTCGGCCACACCCGCGTGGTGATAAGCCTCCAGCATCGCGCCAACATCGGCATTGGCTGCCAGGCCAAACAGCTCGCGGAATTGCGCCAGCAGCGCCGCATCACCACCACGGATAGCGGCTTCGGCTGCAGACCAGCCCATACCCGCACCCGGAATGTTGACCATCAGCGTACCAACGGCAATCGGCAGCAGCAGCAAAGGCTCAAAGCCTTTTTTGATCGCCAGGAATAACATAGCGAAGCCGACCAGCATCATAATGATCTGGCCCGGTTCGATATGATAAAGCCCTGTATCGTGCCACAGGTTAATCAGACTATGCATGACAGCTCCTTACCCGATTGTGTACAGAGTGTCGCCCACTTTGACAGCTGAACCTTCTTTGGCATTTACGCTGCCAATGGTACCTGCCTTGGGTGCACGGATTTCGGTTTCCATTTTCATGGCTTCAAGAATGATCACCAGATCACCTTCTGCAACCTGATCACCAGGCTGAACCATCACTTTGAAAATGTTACCCGCCAGTGGCGAAGCCACCGGATCACCGCCACCGGCTGCAACCGGAGCAGCACCAGCAGCCGCGGCAGAACCACCCAGAGAGGTTGGCGCACCGTTAACCGCGGCCAGCTGAGTGACATCGCCGCCCTCATCGACTTTAACAACGTATTCGTTGCCATCGACGGTGATGGTG
>NZ_DDCJ01000030.1:650-23015 GCF_002335285.1 Thalassolituus sp. UBA2009 | reverse complement strand
ACGGTTGGCCAGGAACTTAGGCGCTACCTGCGGGAACATGGCGAAAGTCAGGGCGTCGTCGATCTTGTCGGCTGCCAGCTTGAAGCCTTTTTCGGCCGCCAGTTTTTCAACGTCGGCAATCACTTTGNNTCGTTGCCATCGACGGTGATGGTGAAGGTATCTTCAGCGTCGCCTTTCGGAGCCGGTTCAAAGGCATCCGGGTTGCCACGGTTGGCCAGGAACTTAGGCGCAACCTGCGGGAACATGGCGAAGGTCAGGGCGTCGTCGATCTTGTCAGCAGCCAGCTTGAAGCCTTTTTCGGCGGCCAGCTTTTCAACGTCGGCAATCACTTTGTCCAGCTCGTTTTCGAGCAGGTCTGCCGGACGGCAGGTGATCACTTCAGCGCCATCCAGAACACGGGCCTGCAGTTCGGCGTTCATTGGCGCAGGGGCTGCACCGTATTCGCCTTTCAGGATGCCCTGGGTTTCTTTCGAGATAGACTTATAACGCTCGCCGCTCAGTACGTTCAGTACCGCCTGGGTACCCACGATCTGAGAGGTAGGAGTAACCAGTGGGATAAAGCCCAGATCTTCACGCACACGCGGGATCTCTTTCAGTACTTCATCGAACTTGTCAGAAGCACCCTGCTCGCGCAGCTGGTTTTCCATGTTGGTCAGCATGCCGCCAGGAACCTGAGCCACCAGAATGCGGCTGTCGGTGCCTTTCAGGGCGCCTTCAAACTTGGCGTACTTCTTACGTACGTTACGGAAGTAAGCAGCAATTTCTTCCAGCAGCAGCAGATCCAGGCCGGTATCGCGCTCGGTGCCTGCCAGTGCAGCAACCACAGACTCAGTAGCGGTGTGGCCGTAAGTCATGGACATAGAAGAAATAGCGGTATCCACACGGTCAATACCGGCTTCTACGGCTTTCAGAATGGTCATATCCGACAGACCAGCGGTCGCATGAGCGTGCAGCTGAACTTCGAGGTCGGTTTGTGCTTTTAAGCGGGAAACCAGTTCAAAAGCAGCATAAGGGGTCAGCACACCGGCCATATCTTTAATGGCGATAGAGTCTGCACCCATGTCTTCGATCTGCTTGGCCAGGCTTACCCAGGCTTCCAGTGTGTGTACCGGACTGGTGGTGTAAGACAGAGTGGCCTGCGCGTGTTTGCCCTGTTTTTTAACCGCTTTTAACGCGGTTTCCAGGTTGCGCGGATCGTTCATGGCGTCAAACACACGAAATACATCAACACCGTTGGTGGCTGCGCGTTCAACAAATTTTTCAACTACGTCATCGGCGTAGTGGCGGTAGCCCAGCAGATTCTGACCACGCAGCAGCATCTGATGCTTGGTGTTCGGCATGGCTTTTTTGAATTCGCGGATACGATCCCACGGATCTTCACCGAGGAAACGAATGCAGGAGTCGAACGTAGCGCCGCCCCAGGATTCGAGAGACCAGTAACCAACCTGATCAAGTTTTGCAGCGATTGGCAGCATGTCATCAATGCGCATGCGGGTAGCCAGAATGGACTGATGGGCGTCGCGCAGAACGACGTCGGTAATTCCTAAAGCTTTCTTAGAATCGGACATGGGTGATGGCCTTTTCTTCCTTTAACGTTGTAAACGTTTGGGTTGTTATTATACCGCTCGCTACTTTTGGCGCGCGCGATGCTCTTTTACCGCTGCTGACAGTACTTTCAGCAATTGCGGGTCCACTCCCTGAGGCTTAGCGGCACGCACGGGGGCGGCGACAACTTCCTGCTCAGGGGCGAGTTTATTTACCAGCTTGGACATGAATCCGGTCACGAACACCAGCATCGTCAGAAAGACGAATACCACGCCCATACCGAAAATCATCAGCTCCAAACCCTGTGATACGAGACTAGGCTCTGACATCAGGGGCTCCTTTGAATGATTGGTTCTGTGCTCCCCACCCCTCGGCCCGGTTGAAAAATAACCTTCCGGGCTGGGCGGCAAAACCGACGTAGATTACTGAAAAGGCCATACCAGCGCAACCTGATCACCGCCAATCCTGACCCGTGTCATGGCTTGATACCATGCTTAACCGACGCCAGAAACCATGCGGCCCGGACTGACCATACGGTCAGGAAAACAACCTGTCCGACACTGCACTTTGCTGGAGCTGCCACATTGCCGCCGCTATAATGCCCGCCCGATCACCAAGACCCGCCACCATGTTCACAGGCCAGCTGCCTTTTAATAACCATCCGCACCGCCCTTATATTGCCCTCGCACCGATGGAAGGGCTGATGGACCACCACCTGCGCGACCTGTTAACCCGCGTCGGCGGCATCGACCACTGCGTGACCGAATTTATCCGCGTAACCCAGCAGGTCTACCCGGCCAAGGTGTTCCGCCGTTATTGCCCGGAATTGCTCAATGGTGGCAAAACCCCCGCAGGCACACCGGTGCATGTACAGTTATTAGGCTCCGACCCGGAATTAATGGCCGCCAACGCACGCAAAGCCGCCATGCTCGGTGCCCCGGCCATCGACCTGAATTTTGGCTGCCCGGCCAAAACCGTGAATAAAAGCCAGGGCGGTGCCGTACTGCTGCAATACCCGGATTTACTCGCGCGCATTACCAGCGCCGTACGCGCGGCCGTGCCCTCGCATATTCCGGTCAGCGCGAAAATGCGCCTCGGTTTTGCCGATAAAGAACTGGCACTCGACAACGCCCGTGCCTTAGCCTCCGGTGGTATACAGTGGCTGACCGTTCACGCCCGCACCAAAACCGAAGGCTATAAACCACCGGCCTACTGGGACTGGATTGCACGAATAAAAGAAGTGACCGACATCCCGGTGATTGCCAACGGTGAGATCTGGACGCCACAACAGGCGCGTCAGTGCATGGCCGAAAGCCATTCCGACCTGATTATGATTGGCCGTGGTTTAGTCGCCGTGCCCGATTTAGCGCTGCAGATTAAAGCCGACCACGGTTTGCTTGCGCACAGTGCCCACGGCTGGCAACAGCATCTGGAGATGATGCAGGCATTAATACCCTGCCTCGCGCACCTGCCGGAAAAAGCCCAGACCGACCGTTTAAAACAGTGGCTGCATTATTTCTCGCTGCAATCGCTGGAAATCCGCGCCGTGTTTGAGAAGGTAAAACGCCAGCGCAGCCTGCAGGACTTTTTTAACAGCCTGGCCGAAACCAGCGCCGACGTTGCCGCCAATCCACCAAATGCCTCCGACTACAAGGCTTACCAACATCAGGGATTCTGATAGTCTGGTCAGCAGCTATTAAGGAGGATAACCATGACCACATCGTATAAAGGCTCCTGCCTGTGCGGCGCCGTGCAATTTACCGTAACCGGCAACTTCCAGAGTTTTTTCCTGTGCCACTGCCAGCACTGCCAGAAAGACACCGGCTCGGCCCATGCCGCCAACCTGTTCTCCACCAGTGCCACCCTGAACTGGGATCGCGGCGCAGAACAGGTAAAAGCCTTTAACCTGCCCAACAGCCGCCATTGCAAAAGCTTTTGCCGCGAATGTGGCTCCGCCCTGCCCACCCGGCAGATGGACGGCCAGTTACTGGTGGTGCCGGCCGGCAGTCTGGATAACAGCCTGAGCATGCGCCCCAATGCGCATTTATTTATGGCCAGTAAGGCCGACTGGGATCACGATTTAGAGAGTGTGACCAAGCTGGATGGTTTGCCGGGGTGATGGGCAGCCTTACCGATACGGCCTGGCAGGCGCGAACTGCTGACGCAACAACTCAGACGCAAAACCGTATCTAAAACAAACACCGAACGGTAGGAGCGGGCCATGCCCGCGAGACTGCAAAAACAGCATTTTATTGTCGGAGCGGCTTCCCATTGTCGGAGCGGCTTTCCATTGTCGGAGCGGCTTTCCATTGTCGGAGCGGCTTCCATTGTCGGAGCGGCTTTCCATTGTGGGAGCGGCTTTCAGCCGCGATTACCGTTCGCCTCGTCGATCCTGAGCCAGAAAGGTAGGGTGGGCACTGCCCACCAGACCAACGTTTTTAATATCAGGAAGAGCCAAAGCAATACCTGTCACCCGTTGCCACTTGTAACCAGTTTTATCAACTAATTGAACCCACCCCCAAAATTCAGTACTCTCGAACCAAAGCAGGGATGCCGCCATATCGTACGAACACCCCGTCCGGACACACGCCCTCCCCGCTTACAACCCCGAATGATAAAACCACGCAATTCCTGCCCGGCGTTTATAAGGACGGGCGGCAGCGTGTCTGGACTACAAGCAGACCTGAGCAATTTTTACTGCCGAAAAAGCACTGAAAATGAACAGAGAAAATAATGTACAAACAACCCGTATATTTTACTGTTTGCGAAATCTGATGCGCATTTACGCTCCGATAGCAAAACGCTGCATGCGCGGATTGACACCCTCGGCCAAAAAAGAAGCCTAAAAAATCAATCACTCAGGATTCTGCGAAAAGTGATAACGCGCACAATGTAAAGAACGGTTCAGGGGAAAAGCGCGCATGCGCATTTATATCCTGAAAAGAAAGAAAATAACGATGATTTTTACAGTCCGGCCAATAGGTTAGGCTGGAAATCTGAATAAGGGCTTAGGTGTATTAATGAGCATGCCTACGAATAAACTAATGTGCCTTCATAGCATCTGCAGTTGAAAACTAATATTCGAACTATAAGGAAGTAATATGGCCAGCGTTATCGCTGAATATCAAAGATTTTTGGAGGTGTTAGCTGTAAGACCTATAGATAACGATATTCGTCGAATGGCAAACCTAATATATTTAAATCTTCCACACTTGGCACAGGTGGGCGCTGCTCGCAGAGCTCGATCATTACGATTAGCGCCGATTGCAATAAACCAACTTTTAGAAACCTCCCCTGAGTTACCTGAATTTAATAATATTAATGCTGATGGCCATAATATTGGCCGCCTGCATCAATTAAGCGTGGGTCCGTTTAGAGGGTTTACAAATCAGGAGATATTTGACTTAAGCAATCCAATTACTCTTGTCTATGGTGCCAACGGTACAGGGAAGAGTAGTTTTTGTGAGGCTCTAGAAACGGCGTTGTTAGGCTCTATAAGTGAGGCCCAAGTAAAACGAATTGATCATAACACTTACTGTAAAAATGCAAGGCTAGGACAATATATTCAACCTGTTATATCAACAGTAAATGGAAATAATCCTCCGGTTAATCTAGAGCCAAATGAAGAAAAGTATAGGTTCTGCTTTATTGAAAAAAACAGACTGGATGATTTTGCTCGAATTGCTTCAAGAACTCCAAGCGATCAAAGACAATTAATTGCTACGCTTTTTGGCATTGACCAATTTTCGGACTTTGCAAGAGGATTTAACCCTTCTCTTGATGAAAACTTAAACCTTACTGGACAACGAGCACAAGAGCTTGCAATAAGACGACAGGCATTGGCTAGCGCAGAAAAAGTTATTCAGGAATTTCCGCAGCGTCTTTCACAAATTAATATAAATGAAGGCCAAATTGCAGAAAGAATTCAGCCAGGAAGCAACTATGAAGCAGTTAATCTGTGGTTAGTTGGAAATCAGGATCAGCAAGGTCGCCTCCCATATGTACAATCTCTACTTGATGCTCCTTCGCCAACTGTTTACGGCCTAACTGCAGAACAACTTACATCAGCGTTTAATCAAGTATTCGCTATCAATAGTACATTGCAAGGCATCAACACCGAATTGGCTCGTCGTGCAGGTGAAGTTTCATATAAACAACTATATGAATCAGTGCTCCAGTTATCTTCTTCAAACCCGCATAACTGTCCAGCATGTGGCACTAACCTCCAGTCCGTAGCTAAAAATCCATATGAGGCTGCAGTCACTGGTCTTGAACAACTTGGTGAACTAGCTGGTTTGCAACAACAAGCGAAAGAACAAAGTGACGCATTGAATGAGTCGATGCGAAAATTACATCAATTGATGGTCAATACAATTAATGCGGCAGCTCTAGTTTGCCCCCAAATGCTCGGAGAGAATGCGCTACCAGTTTTGCCTCCTACATCAACTGGTCAATGGCTACAGGTATGGGTTAATGACAATAATAGTTCTTGGAATGTGTTGCTAAATCTATGCACGCATATTGAAAAATCAGATGTTGAAGCTCGCGAAGCTCTAGCTCAACGCCAACAGCTGGCTGAAGAAAGAGCTAGACTTGATGGATATCGCATCGAGATAGAGAGGGCAAAATTAATACGACAAACTGCAGAAAGTGAACTTGCAGAAGCAAGAACAACAGTTGCCAATTTTGATGAGGCTAATAGAGAGCTAATTGAATTGGTAGCTGCAGAGGTGCAAGTAGTCGAATTTCATAACAGAGTTAAAAGATCATATGATGGGTTTTTACAAGAGATCCAATCATATCTACGCAATCTACCATCTCAATTACTTCAAGGTTTGGGACAAAGGGCTCGCGATCTATACAATTCATTCAATCGTGATGACTTACCAGTAGACTTATTACAAAGTCTTTGGCTGCCAATTGCTGAAAATGGAAAAATTGAACTTGAGTTTCAGGAGCAATTAGGAGTCCGTTATGATGCATTAACGCTGCTCAGCGAAGGACACATTAAGTGTTTGGGGTTAGCAATATTGCTCGCAAAGAATATTGAGGAAGGTTGTCCTATCGTTATTTTTGATGACGTAGTAAATGCTATTGATGATGATCATAGAAATGGGATCTGGAGAACATTCTTCGAAGATGGTTTGTTGGATGAAAAGCAGGTCATCTTAACATCTCACGCTGAGGAATTTCTTCATAGAATCCAACAAGAGCTAGGTGCGGCACGAGCAAGTGATATAGCACTATATAAATTTTTGCCGCATCAAGGGGAGCATCACTTACGTGTTGACACCAATCCTCCTTCAAAGAATTATGTTCTTAAAGCCCAGCAGGCATTTGCTAATGATGATAAACGAGAAACTCTCTATTACTCTCGAGCAGCTATAGAGAGCCTAACGGACCGACTATGGACTTGGATGGGAAGACATGGAGATGGACGTATTGAACTTAAGCTTAGTGGGCCCCGATCACCGTGGGAGTTGAATAATAAGTGCAATAAGATTCGTTCTTCTTTGAGAAGGAATCAGAATCCGTCTAATGCAATTATTTCCTCGCTTGGAGCTTTAGATGCGTTGTTAGGAGTAGCTGGAGGCTCAATAGAATGGGGATGCCTAAATAGTGGAACTCATGACTCTCAGCGAGATGGCGAGTTCGACCGAGCGGCTGTTGAAACTATTGTCCAAGCTGTGGGCACTTTAGATCAAGCGTTAACGGAGCTTCAAAATGGGCGATAAGCAAGTAGCACATAACAAGTCAAAGCACTCGGACGCAGCAAAGCTGCGCCGGTGTTTGAGGCGTTATTTTCCCCATACCAATCAAGGAGATAGAAATGGGATTTTTTGACAAACTAACAGGCGGAAGCCAAAAATCAGACGGTCGCAGTGGAATCATTGATTCTGGTCGTAATAAAAATACTGGCGGCCATGATCATAGAACTAATAAAGGGGATGATCGGACTCCGTCTCAGAAGGAAGGTGACAAAAGTAGGAGGAAGTAAAATAATAAGCAAAGGCATTGAACGCGCATAGCGCGCCAATGCTTTGAGCGTTATGTACTTACACAGTCAATCTGCCTTATAATTCAAGCTTTAAAGAATTTTGGTTTAAGTTATTGATTTATGAAATTTTTAATTCTATTTTCACTCATATTTATTACTAGTGTTGCACATGGAGATGTACCGCAATGGATGAAGCGATCAGAGCCAAACAATTTAGGTTTGTATTCTTCAGTCTATGGCGACTGTCCCTTTACTAACGAGGCACTAGTAAAGCGCATTGAGGGGGAGTTTCTTAGGGCGCGTATAAAGGCTAATAACGATCTTTCATTTAACCTAACCGTTAATACTCTATGCATGAGCATTACTAATAAGGGGGGAGACAATACAGGCACAGCGGTTTCCTATGAAATTAGGTTTGGTACACAAATTCCAGCAGGCGATTTCGTTTTGTATGAAAGCCCTAGTTATGGTTCGATGCTTATTGGTGGAAAAGGCCCTGAATCGTCACAGTTTTTTGTAACGACTATTACAAGTAGTGTAGAAGAGGCTCTTACGGACTATCTCAGGGCAAATTTCTAGTAAAACGTACATAACAAACGCCTCAAGAGGGACTGTCAACGCGTAGCGTTTCCAGTCCGATTGAGCCGCGGTGGTTGCAGTTGTTGTGTTTGAGTTTAGTGTTATGCGTTGCCAGCCCCTTAAGCGGGCGTTGAGACTGTAGAAAAACTCCAAAAATAAGTCACTTTTAAGTAAAATCAGGCATCTCACAAAGGATGTTCACGATACCGAATTTCAAAAGTACAACTATGCGCAAAGCGCTATGGTGGTTGTCGATTTCGAGCAACAGATACGCCCTGGAACCTTCGAGTTCACGCTTCATTTTATGCGCCTGCAGGACGCCGGCTTGGATAATACTGCGCCTGTATGTCCCGGCATAGATGCCAGGCGAGCGAATAGGGCCATGGACGGCCCATTATTCGCGTTATCGCGACCGCGGGGTTATTCAGATCGGGTGAAGTCCTGCACAGCGCGAAGCGGGCCGATTGTGTGCTCCTGCACAATCTGCATTTCCGCCATCCATGGCGGTCAGGAGTAAGCGCCCGACCGGCGTGAAGGGTAAGCCCCCTCAAAGAGGTCATAGGGCCGGGCTGCAACCCAAAAAGTCAACCCGCGCAGCAGCTACCCGACAGTAACTACACCACAACGACAATGAAGAATTGTCGTTCTTTTCCTGAACCATACAAATGATTGATCTCCTGAAAAACTTTCAGCCCTCCCAAAGAGAAAAAAATAAAATATTATTACCTATAGAATTTAACACTTAGAATAGCCCTTTAAATACTGCTAGCATATGCCATCATATAAAAATCAATTAGAAATATGATATTCGAAAAATAATAACATCCCATCTTGATAAAAAATTTTAAAACAATTACAACCAGAGCATGAAATAAAAAAAATAAACAATGAAAAGGAATATAAATTGAAAAAGATACTATTAATACCATTCTGCTTAATACTAGCCTCATGCATAACAACTAAAGTTCGAGATTTCACCGACCCTGACTATACAAACTATGCTGTAAAGAAGATTCTCATTGATGCACCGACCCTATTTTTCTATGAATCATTCTCAAGCAATCTACAGAATATCGACGTCCAGCACGCTACAATTGAGAGTTTATTTCTACCAACCAGAACCTATACAGAATCAGAAAAAATCGAAATCATAAGAAACAATGGATTTGACAGTTTATTAGCAATCGAAGTCGCTAACGAAGACCAATCGAGCACCATCATCGGCTATAACACTAACTCCTACGCCAACGCCTATAGCACAGGTTATAATAGCACATACGCCTCCGGCTCCAGCACAACAACTCCCATCGTATCCCACAATCGAAGCACTCAAGCACAAGCAAAACTGTACGATCTTAAAACAGGCCGAATCATATGGATTGGCAATTTAAATACCAAAGCAAGCGGAGCTCTATACATGTCAAGCGGAGCAACAATAAATAGCATGACAAGGAAAATTGTCACATCTTTAATCAACAGCGGCCATCTAACAAAGATAGAAATTAAAAAATAATTTAAATAATCTTTTAAAAAATCGAAATTAAAACCCAAAAAAGCCTGCCGGGAAACCGGCAGGCTTTTTTATTTCACGCTTAATCTAACAACCATCTCAGGCGTAGAAGGATTTTCCTTCAGCCGCCATTTCCCGCAGCATTCCCGGGATTTTGTAGCGGTCGCCAACGCTGGCGGCCAGCTGGTCGGCATTGGCGATAAAGGTATCGATGCCTTCCATGGTTTCTACAAAGGAGATTACGCCGCCGGTCTGTGGTGCAAAGCCCCAGCCGAAAATGGAGCCGATATCGACTTCATGGGCGCGGGTAATTACGCCTTCGGCCACACAGTGCAGGGTTTCTACCGCCTGTGCGTACAGCAGACGCTGTTTTACGTATTCCACCGATGGCTGTTCAGCCGCCAGCGGGAAGCGCTCGGCCAGCCCGCTCCACAGGGATTTTTTGCCCTGAGGGTCGGCCGGATAATCGTAGAAACCGACACCGGCTTTTTTACCAATGCGCTTGGCTTCGTGCACCATGTACTGCACTACTTCGTCAGCCGGGTGCGATACATAGGCGTCGCCCAGGTCTTTCTGGGTCTGGCGGCCAATGCGGTCCATCAGTTCCAGCGTAACTTCGTCGCTCAGCGCCAGCGGGCCAACCGGCATACCGGCCAGTTTGCCTACGTTTTCGATCAACGCCGGTGATACACCTTCTTTCAGCAGTGCCATACCTTCGAGCACGTAGGTTTTAAATACACGCGAGGTGTAGAAGCCACGGCTGTCGTTAACGGTAATCGGGGTTTTCTTCAGTTGCTGCACATAATCCAGCGCCCAGGCCAGGGTATGCTGCGAGGTTTTTTCGCCCATAATAATTTCCACCAGCGGCATTTTGTCGACCGGTGAGAAAAAGTGCAGACCAATAAACTGCTCAGGGCGTTTGCTGGCTTCGGCCAAGCCGGTAATCGGCAGGGTCGAGGTGTTGGAAGCAAAAATAGCATCATCACCCAGCACCGCTTCGGCTTTGGCAGTAACGTCGGCTTTAATAGTGCGGTCTTCGAATACCGCTTCGATCACCAGATCACAACCTTTCAGGTCGTTATAATCAGTGGTGGCGAGAATGCGTGCCAGTGTCGCATCGGCTTTTTCCTGCGCCATTTTGCCGCGTGATACACGTTTTTTCAGCAGGCCTTCGGAATAGCTTTTGCCTTTATCGGCGGATTCCTGCGCGGTATCCAGCAGCACCACTTCCATACCGCTCATGGCGGAAGAATAGGCAATACCGGCACCCATCATACCGGCACCTAAAATACCGACTTTGTTAAACTGTTTTTTCTCCACGCCTTGTGGGCGGTTTTTCAGTTTGTTGGCATCCTGCAGCGCCACAAAGAAGGTGCGGATCATGGCTTTTGCCTGATCAGACAGCAGCAGCTCGGTAAAGTAACGCGCTTCAACATCCAGAGCCTGATCAATTGGCAGCTGACAGCCTTCAAACAAGGCCTGCAGAATACGCTGTGGTGCGAGGTAATTACCCATGGTTTTCTTGCGCAGCATGGCTTCTGCGCCCATAAATACCTGAGCTACCTTCGGTGACTGTACTTCGCCACCCGGTAATTTAAATTTCTTCTCATCCCACGGCTGTACACAGGCTTTCGGGTTATCCAGCAGCCATTGTTTGGCCGCTGCAATCAGCTCTTCTGCGGCAACCACGTCGTTAATCAGACCGGCGGCTTTGGCTTCTTTGGCTTTGGCCTGAGTCGCCTGCAGCAACCACGGCATCGCTGCCTGAATACCCAGCATACGCGCCAGACGCTGAGTACCACCGCCACCCGGCAGCAGACCCAGATTCACTTCCGGAAAACCGAACACGGCTTTTGGATTATCGGCAGCAATGCGGTGATGACAGGCCAGCGCGATTTCCATACCGCCACCCAGTGCAGTGCCGTTTAAGGCAGCAACAATCGGCTTACTGCCCTGCTCCATGCGGCGCATAATCTGATGCAGGCTGCGCACAAAACCAATAATGGTTTCGGCATTTTGCGGCATGGTCTGAATTTCTTTTAAATTCGCGCCGACAACAAAATCGGATTTACCTGAGGTTAATACAATGCCTTTTACCGCATCGTTGGCCAGCAAGGCTTCGAGAGCTTCGTTCAGTGCAATTACTGCACTCTGTGCCAGTGAGTTTACCGGCCCGTTCTGATCGTCCCAGGTTAAAACCGCAATACCCTGAGCGTCGATTTCATGCGTAAATGTAGTCATAACATATCCTTTAATCTGTCAAAGCCTGCGCTGCTGAAAACCGCTAAAAGCGTTACCGAGGCAGCCTATGCAAGGCAAAACGTGTTTGAGGAAGCGGAGTTTACTGACGGCTAAATGAGCATTCCGAAACACGTTTTAACGCCGCAGATGCAACGCAGGTAGCTTTTAAACCCGTTCGATAATGGTGGCAGTCCCCATCCCACCGCCCACGCACAGGTTGATTAATGCAGTGTTCAGGTCGCGACGCTCCAGTTCATCCAGCACAGTGCCGAGAATCATGGCACCGGTTGCCCCCAGCGGATGGCCCATGGCAATGGCACCGCCATTTACGTTGATTTTGCTGTGGTCAATATTCATATCTTTCATAAACAGCAGAACCACCGAGGCAAAGGCTTCGTTCAGTTCCCACAGGTCAATATCGCTGGCCTGCATCATGCCGTTTTTCAGCGCTTTACGCGCAGACGGCGCCGGGCCGGTAAGCATGATGGTTGGTTCAGAACCAATGGACGCTGCCGAGCGGATACGGGCACGTGGTTTTAATCCCAGCGCCTGCCCCATTTCTTTGGTACCGATTAATATCGCCGAGGCACCGTCAACAATACCGGAGGAGTTACCGGCATGGTGCACGTGGTTAATACGCTCAACCTGCGGATACACCTGCTGGGCAATGGCGTTAAAACCCAGACCGCCGTGCATTTCGAACGATGGCTTCAGACCGGCCAGCGATTCAACCGTCGCTTCCGGGCGCATATGTTCGTCACGGTCGAGCAGGGTTAAACCGAGCTGATCTTTCACCGGAATAATGGAATTTTTAAAGTAGCCATTATCCCAGGCGTGTTTGGCGCGACGCTGTGATTCCACCGCGTAGGCGTCCACATCGGCACGGGAAAAACCATTCAGGGTAGCAATTAAATCAGCGGAAATACCCTGGGGGACAAACGACAATTTATTGGTTACTGCAGGGTCGGTGTAATAAGCGCCACCACCGGCCCCCATCGGAATACGTGACATACATTCCACACCACCGCCGATGGTCATCTGTGCTTCACCGGCTTTAACTTTGGCGGCGGCCATATTGACCGCTTCAAGGCCTGAAGCACAGAAACGGCTGACCACAGTACCGGCACAGGTTTGTGCATAGTCGGCCATTAATACCGCGGTACGGGCAATATCGGCACCCTGTTCCATCACCGGTTCCACACAACCCAGTACCACATCGTCAATCTGAGAAGTATCCAGATCGTGGCGTTCCTGCAGGCCACGCAATAAACCTGACATCAGGCTGACCGGTGTTACTGTGTGCAGGCCGCCGTCTTTTTTACCACGACCGCGCGGTGTGCGTACCGCATCGAAAATATAGGCATCAGTCATTTAAAAACTCCTTGTGCGCACACGCTTAAATAGTACGCGAAATAATTTCTTTCATAATTTCAGAAGTACCGGCGTAAATACGCTGTACACGCGAGTCGGCGTAAGCACGGGCAACCGGGTATTCCCACATATAGCCGTAACCGCCGTGCAGCTGCACACACTCGTCGATAATGCGGCACTGTGCTTCGGTGGCCCAGAGTTTGACCGAGGCCGCAGCGTCGATGCTCAGCTTGCCTTCGCAATGCAGTTCCAGACAGCGGTCAACGTAGCACTGGGTTACTTCCAGTTCGGTACGGATTTCGGCCAGTTTAAAGCGGGTATTCTGGAAAGAAGCCACCGGCTTACCGAAGGCTTTACGCTCTTTCACGTAGGTAACAGTAGCGTCGTAGCAGGCACGCGCAGCAGCGGCGCCAATAATGGCCACACTCAGACGTTCCTGCGCCAGTTCCTGCATCAGATAAATAAAACCGGCGTTACGCTGGCCGAGCAGGTTTTCTTTCGGAATGCGTACGTTGTCGAAAAACAGCTCCGAGGTATCCTGCGCTTTCATACCAACTTTTTTCAGGTTCTGACCACGACTGAAACCGGCACGGTCGGCTTCGACCAGAAACAGGCTCACGCCTTTGGCACCGGCACTGGTATCGGTTTTTGCGACCACAATATAGAGGTCGGCCATCTGACCGTTGGTGATAAAGGTTTTGGAACCGTTAATGACATAATGGTCGCCGTCTTCGGTGGCGGTGGTACGCACACCGGCAAGGTCGGAACCGGTGCCCGGCTCGGTCATGGCGATGGCGGTAATCACTTCACCGGTACACATTTTGGGCAGCCATTTCTGTTTCTGCTCTTCGCTGCCGTAATGCAGGATATACGGGGCAACAATATCGGAGTGCAGGGAGAAACCCGGGCCTGAAGCAAACACATAACCCTGCTCTTCGATGGCGATAGCCGAATAACGGAAATCCACACCGGCACCGCCGTATTCTTCCGGAATATGGGTACATAAAATGCCGGCTTCACCGGCTTTCAGCCAGGCTTCACGGGAAATATGACCCTGTGCTTCCCACTCTTCCCAGTGTGGCTGAATTTCGCGCTGCATAAATTTGCGCACGCTGTCGCGGAACATGTTGTGCTCTTCGGTAAATACACTGCGTGGGATCATACCGTGGTCTCCTTGGTGCTTGGTGTCGATGATTTTTTATTACTGTTATCGGTGGATGTGGCCATTTCATGTCCGGCCTGACGGATTACTCCGCGGCTCAGCAGTTGCTGAATATCGGCCTCGGCCAATGCCAGCTCCTGCAGAACGCTGAGTGTGTGTTCGCCCTGCTCCGGGCCGGGTTTATCGGTGATGTGTTTTTGTTCGCCAAACTGAATGGCCGGGGCCGGACAACGGATTTTCTGCCCCTGGGCGGTGGTTAATACCTGCACCATTTCCCGCGCCAGTAATTGCGGATGCTCGAACGCCTGCTGCGGGCTTAAAATCGGCGTGACGCAGCAATCGGTATCGGCAAAGACTTCGCGCCAGTGGCTTTGTGGTTCAGAGACAAAAACCTCAGCCACTTCAGCACGTAATAATTCGGCTTTGGCGCCCATATCCCAGTAACGGTTTTGCCATTCCGGATGACCCAGAACTTCACAAACCTGATTCCAGAATTTTTGCTCCAGCGAGCCCACTGCCATATACAGATCGTCGGCGGTTTTATAAATGCCATAACAGGGGCGCGCACCGGTCAGCATGTCTTGTCCGCGCGGTAATGATTTACCCATTAAATTCATGGTCGCCAGCGGAATCACATTGTGCGCGAAGGTGCAGTCGGTCATGGAAATATCGAGGTAACAGCCTTCGCCCGCGCCGCCATTTAATTGCGAATTCAGGCGACCAACCACACCGCCTAAAATAGCCATGGCGGCACTGAGTGAGCCACCGGCCAGATCGGCAATCTGGAAATTACTTAAGGTTGGCGCGCCACCGGCTTCGCCGACCTGATCGAGCACACCGGCGGTGGCGCAGTAATTCATATCGTGACCGGCTTTTTCGGCCCAGGGGCCGGTCTGGCCAAAGCCGGAAATGGAACACACCACCAGCCGCGGGTTAACCGCTTTCAGTTGTTCATAAGCCAGACCAAGTTTTTTCATCACGCCGGGGCGGAAACTCTCCAGCAGGATGTCGGCTTTGGCCACCAGCTTCATCAGCAGTTCATGACCTTCTGCCGTGGTGAGGTCGAGGCTGATGGATTCTTTACCACGGTTAAGAATATGAAACGCCGGGCTGACAAAGCCTTTTGGCATGCCCAGTGAGCGGGTGTAATCGCCAGCGCCGGTGTCTTCCACCTTAATAACGCGCGCGCCCATATCGTGCAGGTGCATCGAGCACATGGGCCCTGGCAATAAACGCGACAGATCCAGCACCAGCATGCCGGACAGGGGTAAAGTCATGTTGCGCCCTCATTATTGTTATCTGCAGGCTTGTGCCCGTTTTACGGCGGTGCTGTTGTCCATTAACCGCCGTTCGTCGTGACCTTGCAAGGTATTCCGGCCGGGCCGGGACAGGGGCGAATACCGCTGAGTTACCTTAACGTAACTCAGACTACCGGGGGGAGCTGTGGGGGGTCAATGTGCAAATCGCTCAAGCGGATTGACAGATTTGCACTTATGAGAGGAAAAACCGTGACGAAAAAGATCAGCCTGGCTGGTCGTCTGACGCTGGCTGGTCGTCTGGCAGGGGCAGGCGCTGCAGAAACTGCTGGTACGCCTCTTCCGGCGCAATATCGAGCTGGCTGAGATCGGCACCGGCGGCCTGCTCGACCTTCTGCAGCTCAGCGATGGTGGCATCGAGATCGCGGCGCTGGGCTTCCAGCTCCTGCAAGCGCGTGCGGCACTGATGCATTAAGCCCAGCAGACGTTCCGGATTGGAGCGGTCGGCGTCATACAGGTCGAGGTAGGATTTGGTGTCTTCCAGCGAGAAGCCCACACGCTTGGAGCGCAGCACAATTTTCAGCCGCGCGCGCTGGCGGTGATCGTAAATCATGGTGCGCCCGACGCGGCGCGAGGTAATCAGCCCCTTGCTCTCGTACAGACGGATGGCACGGGGGGTAATGCCGAACTCAGCGGCCAGATCGGCAACGGTGTAATTGTTATCGCTCATGTGCATCGGCAACAGGGAAAACGCGCAGTCTACCACTGCGTGAACGGATTCCCAGCATCTGCCCCAGAATCAAGCCCACCATTCACCCCACCATCACCCCCACCATCAGCGGATAACACGGCCTCATGCTATCGGCGTATAATCGGGCGGATTTTTATATTTCGCCTGCGCTAATAGGTCAATACGGGACAAAAACTGACTATAATCTGACCGTCTGTTTACCCTCTGTCCCGGCTGCAGTTCTGGTTTTCAGCAAGGCCGCGGCGAACAAACAACCCCCTTTTCAACATTTCAGGAGTTCTGTATGGATCTGCAAAACAAAGTGGTCGCCATTACCGGCGCGGGCCAGGGTCTGGGTCGTGCGATGGCGGTTTATCTGGCAGCAAAAGGGGCACGGATTGCCATTATCGACCTCGATCAGGGTCACATGGATGAAACAAAACGCCAGGTCGAAGCGGCCGGCAGCAACGGCAACACTTACCTGTGTAACGTTGCCAATGAAGAACAGGTAGAAAGCACCTTCGCCGCCATTGCTGCGGATATGGGCGGTCTGCACGGTCTGGTGAATAACGCCGGCATTCTGCGCGACGGTCTGATGGTGAAAGTAAAAGACGGCGAAGTCAGCAAGATGAGCCTGGCGCAGTGGCAGAGCGTGATCGACGTGAACCTGACCGGCGTGTTCCTGTGCGGACGCGAAGCGGCGGTACAGATGATTAACGGCGGCGAAGGCGGCTGCATCATCAATATCTCCAGTATTTCCCGCGCCGGTAATATGGGTCAGAGCAACTACTCTGCCGCCAAAGCCGGTGTTGCCAGCATGGCCGTTGTCTGGGGTAAAGAACTGGCGCGCTACGGCATCCGTGCCAACGCCATTGCACCGGGCTTTATCGCCACCGAAATGACCGCCAGCATGAAACCGGAAGCACTGGAAAAAATGACCGCAGGCATTCCGGCCAAGCGTATGGGACAGCCGGAAGAAATCGCCTCGGCCGTCGCTTTCCTGCTGGAAAACGATTATATGTCGGGCCGTATTATTGAAGTAGACGGTGGTCTGCGTCTGTAATCCGCCAACCCGGGTTACTCCGGGGATATTTCCGCAAAATAAAAAACGGCAGCTTTGGCTGCCGTTTTTTATGGCGGCTGAGTGTAATAAAACAGAAATATTTCTGCGGCCATGAATTGGCTGCTTAACAACAACGTATTGTTGCAATAAAGGCTCTGGTTATCGGCAGCGGAGTATTTATTCTGGATCATCTTATTTCATGGATGATGCAGTTTACTTATGCCGACATTAACAGAACGTGCCTCTGCTTTTATGGTTCTGGCAGCCAGCCTTTTACTCACTGCCTGCGCCACCAACACCACGCCCTACTCTTATGTGTCGCTGGAAGATGAATATCGCAGCGATGCTTTTTTTACTTCTACCTTCGATAATAAAAGAGTGCTGATTGCCGGTTATCACAAAGGCGACGATGCGGACGAGGCTGAATTAATCCGTTTAATTTCCACCTCGCTGGCCGACCAGCTTAAACGCAGCCGCAATGTCGCCAATGCCACGTCTTTTATTCTCACTAAACCAGCAGCTGCAGCTGACACCACCACAGTATCAGACAGCGAACAACAGGAAGCGCTCAGCGCCGATAAGGAGATTAAAACCACGGAGATGCCTGCACGCTCTGCCGTTGTCAATAATCTGCTGGTAAATCAGCAACAGCAGTTTGATTATCTGATCGACTTCCGCGTTCTTGACTGGCAACGAATGAAACACGCCGAGCGTACCAGCAGCCGCTGTCAGCATGCCGGAACCAATCTGCAACTGAACATGGTGCTGTGGGATATGTCACAACGGACGATGTTGTGGAGCAGCACCCCGGTTGGAAAAATTGGTGTGCATAAATGCGTTGAAGAGCAGGACTCCAACAGTACCCATGAATATCAGTCAGATAATCCCGTCGGTCTGATTGCCGAAGGGTTAATGTATATTCTGATTGATTCCACCACCGATGCCATTGCCACCGGCATCAGTTATAACAGCATGTCACCGGTAAGAGCGCCGCAGATGCGCGAATTAGTCGAACAACTGACCGGCATGATTGCCTTACAAATGAACCGCTACTGACGCTGCTTCACTAACTTCCACGACGGCACCGGGCAGGCATCAGCCTGCTCCCATGGCCTGTACCGCCAGATACTGCTGATTCTCGTGCTGGGCAATGGCTTCACCACCGCCCTGCACCTTCCCACCTTTCCAGCTCAGATTACTTTCCTCGGCCGTTACCGCTTTGGTGGCATTTACCAGCCATTGATTGGCCGTCTCTTCGGGCATACCCGCCGCCAGTTTCTGCAGCCACTGATCATGCAGGGCGCCAATTTTCCCGAAGGTCTGCGCCATCTGCGCCCGCACCAACCCCTGCTGTAACTCGCGCTCGGCAAACAAAGCTTCGATGCGCTCTTTCTGCGGGTGATCATTTGCGACCGTGACACTGCCATCGCTTTCTATCTGCAATTCAATTTCCTGGCTGGTGTCGATACCGGCCTCTGCCAGAGCCTGATTAAACTGCTTTTCAAAGCTGCGGATATCGCCCGGCCCCGGCAGCTTCAGCAGCCCTAGATCCAGACTCTGTAAAGTGGCTGTCAGTTGCTCATCACGGGCTTCGGCCTGCTGCTGAATTTCGGCGGAGGGCGTATAGCCATCGGCCGGCAATGCCTTGCCACTGGCGGCAACGGCTGTTGTCTGTGGCTGCTGACTCAGTAACGGGCTGACGCTGCCGGACTGGGGATGAATGCGCATATCCATAGGTTTCTGCTCCTTCAGGTGACTCTGCGTTCTTGCTGAGAGTTTTGGTTATGAGCAGATGTATCAGCAAAAAGCTTTCCACTTTTCCGGTTCTGTTCCCACGCATAAAGCGAGACTGTTATTATCTGCCCATGCAATC
The DNA here is from genome assembly GCF_002335285.1 of Thalassolituus sp. UBA2009. Taxonomy (NCBI): domain Bacteria; kingdom Pseudomonadati; phylum Pseudomonadota; class Gammaproteobacteria; order Oceanospirillales; family Oceanospirillaceae; genus Thalassolituus; species Thalassolituus sp. UBA2009. The sequence continues at coordinate 3,687 of NZ_DDCJ01000030.1, read as the reverse complement.
GGATTCCTACGAACGACTCTACACCGCACTGGCAGGCATTCCTGCCGGAAGCGTCGTGACTTACGGCCAACTGGCGGCGCTGGCGGGTATGCCCGGACGAGCGCGCTGGGTCGGGCGGGTGTTGTCACAACTGCCGGAAGGCTCTCAGTTGCCCTGGTACCGGGTTATTAACGCTCAGGGGCGGCTCAGTTTTCCGCCAGGCAGCGCTGCTGCTGCACGCCAGCAGGCGCTGCTAAACGGTGAAGGCGTTGAATTCAGTGCCAGCGGGCGTATCAATCTGAAACGCTTTGGCCTGAACTAACCCCCTTACCTCCGTCATATACGCCCCCGTAAGCCAGATGGCAGGGTTTCACCCGCTGCTCCCCTGTTTACTGCTCCTGCCTCTGCCTTACCCGGCTAAAAGCCCATGCCAACAGGCTTTACAGCCTCGCCGGGACTGATATTTCCTGCGGTGATCTGGCGCCTGACAGCATTACTTTCCGATCAGGCCAAAGACTGCGACATTGCCGCCTGAGTACCACCCAACCCCGAATAAGTGAAAACAAAAGCCGCAAACATGACAGGGGATCACCTGTTTTTTTACACGCCGATAAGAGAAAGTGATCATCAGAACAACGAATAACAATAACGATCACCTCTGAAAAGCGGAAATCACCATGGCTACTGAATATTTTGATGTACTGATTATTGGCGCAGGCCTGTCTGGTATCGGCGCCGGCTGTCACCTGAAAAAAGAATGTCCGGGCAAATCCTTTGCAATCCTTGAAGGGCGTGACGCCAGCGGTGGTACCTGGGATCTGTTCCGTTACCCTGGCATCCGTTCCGACTCCGATATGTTTACCCTGGGTTATGAATTCAAACCCTGGACCAATAAAAAAGGTATCGCCGACGGTGCCGATATCCGTAATTACATCCGTGAAGCATCAGCCGAAAATAACGTTGATCCGCATATCCGTTATGGCCACAAAGTAAAAGCTGCTCGCTGGAGCAGTGCTAACGCAACCTGGACTCTGGATGTTGAGCTGGCCGACGGCAGTAAAAAAGAATACTGCTGTAATTTCCTGCTGAGCTGTACCGGTTATTACAGCTATGAAGAAGGCTTTACACCGGAATTCGAAGGTCGTGATGATTTTAAAGGCCAGGTCATCCATCCACAGCAATGGCCGGAAGATCTGGATTACAGCGGTAAGCGCGTTGTTGTTATCGGCAGTGGTGCCACTGCGGTTACGCTGGTACCTGCGATGACCGATAAAGCCGCTCATGTCACCATGCTGCAGCGTTCACCCTCTTATGTATTAAGCGTTCCGCAACAGGATGCGATGGTTGCCTTGCTGCGCAAAATTCTGCCGCAGAAACTGGCTTACCGCATTATCCGCGGCCGTAACGTTTCTATTACCCTGGGTCTGTACCGCTTCTGTAAGCGCTTCCCGAATGCGGCCCGTAAACTGCTGCAGTGGACAGTAAAAAAACAGTTACCGGCTGATTTCGATATGACGCATTTCACGCCGAAATACGCGCCATGGGATGAGCGTCTGTGTGCAGTACCCGAAGGCGATATGTTCAAGGTGATTAAACAGGGTAAAGCCTCTGTTGTGACCGATCATATTGAGCGTTTTGCTGAAGATGGAATTCAGCTGAAGTCCGGTAAAAAACTGGAAGCCGATATCATCATTACCGCTACCGGCCTGAAAGTGCAGATGCTGGGTAATATGCAGGTAACCATTGACGGCGAACCGCTGAAGCCAAATACCAAAATGAGTTACCGTGGCGTGATGTTCGAAGACCTGCCAAATATGGGCATGGTATTCGGTTACACCAATGCATCCTGGACATTAAAAGCCGATCTGATTTCCAGCTATGTTTGCCGTCTGCTCAAGCATATGGATGACAAAGGTGTGCGCCAGGTTACCCCGCGCAACCATAACCTGACCATTAAACGCCTGCCGTTTATTGATATGCAGTCGGGTTATATTTCCCGGGTTAAAGATCAGATTCCGCAACAGGGTGATGAACGTCCATGGAAGCTGTATCAGAACTACTTCCTGGATATGACACTGCTGAAAATGGCCAGCCTGGATGATCCATCACTGGAATACGCCAACCCGGTCATTGAAGAGAATACAGCTACCAGCGGAGCCGTTTAAGCAATCACGATAACGCTACTCTCACTCCGAACTCCGGATTCATTTTAAGGAGATCGTTTGCGCCGCTACTGCGGCGCTTTTTTTTTGCCCGCCGTTTAGTACTGCAACATAAAAGCCCCTCACAACCGGCAATATTCTGTATCGACAAAGGCATCACTTGCCGCCACAGCCCGGTCAGGGCAAAGTAGCTGCCATTACAATTGTTAATAAGAGTATTATTTTATGAACGCGCGCTCCACGCTGCTGAACATCAGCACCATGGCACTGGCTTTTTCTCTCAGCGCCTGTACCACTCCCACCACCGTCAACCAAGAACCCCGTTTTGTCTGGGATTTACCGGTCAGCGAGTTTTCCCGCTACCACGAATACCACTATCTGTTTGAATTACCCGTGGGCAAAGCAGCACCACTGGATATGTTTGTCAGCTTCTGCACCAATGACGAGGACCTGCTGATGATTGGCGGTATGTCCGGCATCGGTGAAGGAAACATGCTGGTTCGTCGGGCAGACGAACAGAGTGTGGATATTGCTGCCGACGACGTTGAAGAACTGATGGAAATGCTGGTAATGAGTAACGCGCATTTAAGCTGCGACTGGCAGATTGCGCCGGGCAGTAAAACCATTCCGCGTGAAGCCTTGTATTATGTGCGCCATATTAATGGTAAACGCAGTGTGCGTGAGCTGGGTGAGAGTCTGAGAAAAACAGAATAATTACAATAAAAAGGGGAAGCATTCCTTCACTACTGTCCCACAGTTTTTAATCAGCACCGTAGCTAACAAAAACAGCATTTTTTAACATCCAGGCCCAATGCCTCCCAGGAGAACTTATCCCCTTGCCGGCGGGCCGACCCCAGCTTTGCGCTTTCTGGTCCGTCACCCTTGAAACCTTGATA
>NZ_DDCJ01000030.1:0-232 GCF_002335285.1 Thalassolituus sp. UBA2009 | reverse complement strand
GCTGCTTCCGTTGAAATACGGCTGAGCGGATTGCTTAAACCGGCGATCGTGCGGCGCCAGACAACCAGATGATTCTGCGGCCTTCAGAGCAAAACCTTGCCCCGGAACGATACAAATTATTGGTATTTTAAAACGTCGTTCCGGGGCGAATTGTTTTGTGTGCCGCATAATCATTGCAGTTGGCTGGATGAAGCCGGACGCGCCGAAAAGAGAGGATCGTAAGGAGATACCT
>NZ_DDCJ01000044.1:0-5376 GCF_002335285.1 Thalassolituus sp. UBA2009 | reverse complement strand
CGCTTTGAACTGCTGGATAAATGGGTGGTGGTATTAATTGCGCCGTTTTATCTGCGTTCATTCAGCATTAACTTTATCAGCTCAAATATGCACTACTACGGCAACGTCAATTCTGTACTGCAACAAACACAGGTATTAACCAACCCGCTGTTCTGGCCGCTGCAGTTATTCTGTTTTAATTTCGGCAGCACCCACGGCATTCACCATTTTGTGGTTGGCGAGCCCTTTTATATCCGCCAGCTGACGGCGAAAGCTGCGCATAAAGTGATGAAAGAAAATGGCGTGCCGTTTAATGATCTGGCAACCTTCAAACGCCGCAACCGTTATCAGCCAGCGGTTGGCCGGGTGGTTGGTGAGCAGGTTAATGCTGGTGTTTAACAACAAGTTTTAGAGAAGCTTGCAAACAATAAAAAATCTTCATTTACGTAATACTGTTCACTCAACGTTTTAAATCATTTTGAAACGCCCAATGCCTCCCAGGGGAACTTATCCCCTTGCCGGCGGGCCGACCCCAGCTTCGCGCTGTGCAGGCCTTTTTCCTCCATTCAGACCACCTCGGTCACGGCAACGCGGATAATGGGCCATCCATGGCCCTATCCGCTCGCTCTGCATCCATGCAGAGACGTACCGGCTCAGTGCTCTTCATTCCGGCGTCCTGCAGGCGCATTGATTATTCCGCCAAGCGGCTTTTCAGAACGGACATTATTGTTCGATAAAAACGGCGTTGCGGCTGAGATAAACCGCGCCTCTGGGCCCGCCGCCATGAGCGATAGTTTTTAAGATCTGTCTGGCATGGATGCCAGACAAGCGTATGTGGCCATGGATGGCCAATATACGCGTGGTCAGTAAAAACCGAGAGAATAAGGATCACGGGCCAGAAAGCGCAAAGCAGGGGCCCGGGGAGAAGTTCCCCGGATTGGGGCGCAGGGGCTTGCCCCGCAAAGGCTGTTCACATGCAATCAACCGGCTGGTTAGTGAACCGTATCTTGCCTCTGCAGGGCTTTTACTTAATCAGGCAGCAAACTCAGTTCGCCACCCACTTACCTTCCTGTGCACGGTCAGAAGCATTCAGCCACACATGGCTCATACCACCTTTAACCGCTTTCAGCGCTTCATTGGCCTTGCTGTTGGTCGGTACAGCAAAGTGGTAGCTGCCACCTAACTGTGAACAGGCTTGCGCACCATCGGTCCAGCGGCCAGCCCAGGCGCTGATCGCCCAGTTGCCGTTGTTGTCTTCACAGGCGAAGTGATGGTTGTTGTTACAGTCTGCGTCATCCCAGCGGCCATTACCCCACTGCACGGCGCAATCCTGATTGCCGTTGTAGTTATTTGGCTCACCGTTGTCCCATGACCAGACACCGGCTGCCATACGGCCGTCGTTATAGGTCAGCTTGTCGAGGTTGACGATATTCACGCCGTTTTTAAACGCCTGCACCACGTCGGCACTTTCGATACGGCTCACAGCACCACCGGTAAAGAAGGCACCAATGGCACCCACGGCGGTGCGGTCTTCCCAGGTACGGCCAATGTCACCCAGCCCGGTAAAGGCGAGGTTTTTCATGCCGCTGTTATCCGAGCAGCCACCGTCTTTCCACAGCACAACCTGTTTACCGGCGGCACGCACCTGAGCTTTGGTCAGGTTGGATGGGATGCTCTTACAGCCATTGCTGGCGTAGATTTTTCCGTTCAGTTTGCTGTTCAGAATGTTCAGCAGTTCCTGATGATGACCATCGGTGTGATCTTCAAAATACAGAATGATCACTTCCTGCGGATTGTCGTTCAGCCAGTTGGCCACTTCCTGCACACCATCGCTGACGCGGCGGTCAGTCAGGCTGCAACCCACATGCAGGTCGCCCCATTCGGTGCCGATACCGGAGTGACACAGCAGCAGGTCAGTACCCCACTCCCATGGCCAGCCATGGGTATGCGCGGTCCAGTGTGCATCCAGCTCAACAAAACGTGCGCCGATACGCAGCTGATCGTAAATTGAGTGCTTCTGCTGCGGATCGAGATAACGGGTCGGGTCGCTGTAGACCGAAGAGTTATAGGTATTGTGCGAGCCAAGCATGCTGTTATCCGCCAGCGGCGAGTTCATATCGATACTGCGCTGATGAGCCAGTGCTTTGCCTGCCCAGCTGTTCTGAAAATCGGTAATAGGGTCGCTTGGCGGGGTTGAGCTCATGGCCAGCGCACCGGCAGAAGCCAGCATACCAAGGGAAAAGGCGAGGGTTGTTTTCAGGGGTGTTTTCATAGGGTCACCTGTGCAGAGAACGAGCGACCTCAGCTTCAGAGAAGTCAGAGGTTATTATTATTTTTACCAGCAATATAGAACCATCGTTCTATGTCGTTGGCCTGTTTTTACAACAAGCTCTGCACCGCTGTCAGCCCTCTTTTCCCCGAGATGCAGGAACTGGCACGGATTGATCCACCACAGACCAATCATGGCCCGATTCGCCCTGTTTTATACCTCCGGCTCTTCACCGCTGCGCGCCAGCCACAGCTGCACATCAGGGTAAGCCAGCAATGCCTGCTTACCCTGTGGTGTGGCAGCAATCGCCTGTAACTGTACGGCCACAGCAATATCAGCCAGCGTTATCTGCTCGCCCACCAGCCAGTCGCGCTCATATAACAAGGCATTCAGCATCTGCAGGTGCTGATCGAGCTCCGTCAGTACCTGCGCCAATGATTTACGCCCCATGCCCTGGGCTTTCAGCTGTTTCATCATGGTGGCCGGCACTATCGGCCGGGCAATGGCGGAAAACCAGGCCGGGTCAGCTGCACAGACACGCCCTGCCCAGTAGCCGCGGTTTTCTTTCACCGCAAAGCGCAGGTACACCTCAAGGAAATACAGGCTCTCATCGGCCCAGTCTTCCCACAGATGCACCTGTGCACGCTGCTGTTCATCGTCTGGTATCAGTGGCACAACCGCCGGAAAACGCCGCTCCAGTTCACGCACAATCAGACTCGAATCCGCCAGACGCTCACCACCCAGCTCCAGTACCGGCAACTTACCCTGCGGACTCAAACGCCTGACTTCGCCCAGTTGTGTTCCCAGTGCGCCGATATTACGCACTTCATAATCCAGCCCTTTGAGCTGCAGCACGCGCCGGACTTTGGCGCAGAATGGGGATATTTCGTACTGGTGCAGCACGGTATTGTTCATCGGATTGTCCTGTATTTTTATTGTGGCGCACTGCTTATCAGCAGCGACGGCAAAGTACCAGCCTCTGGCCGCGAATAACCAGACTTCTGCGGTCTGGGCGGAACACTGCGTTTAGGCTATTTACTGATGTTAATTCAGTGGTAACCTTGGGTCACTTAGAGTTTTACCCATCAGAAAAATAAGCGACAGGCAGGCAACCATGATCAGGCTGACCGTAAATGGTGTGGAACACACACTGGATGTTGAGGGCGATACCCCACTGTTATGGGTGGTACGCGATGTTCTGGGCTTAAAGGGCAGCAAGTTCGGCTGCGGCGCGGGCCTGTGTGGCGCCTGTACCATGCATCTGAATGGTCAGCCAATCCGCACCTGCATTATGCCGCTGTCGGCGGTTGCCGGGCAGAACATCACCACCATCGAAGGGCTGAGCCCGGCCAACGCCACGCCACAGCAGCTGACACCGGTACAACAGGCCTGGCTGGAGCTGAACGTACCACAATGTGGCTACTGCCAGTCCGGACAGATCATGGCCGCCACCGCTCTGCTGGCCAGTAACCCGAATCCCAGCGATGCCGATATCGACAACGCCATGAGCGGCAATATCTGCCGCTGCGGTACTTATCCGCGCATCCGCTCTGCCATTCATAAAGCGGCGGGCATGATGAGTGCCGTCAGCCATCCGCAGGCAGCGCGCAACGGCGAGCTGTTCAGTGAAGTCACTCTGCCGCAAGCGACCAATTCAGAGGAGCTGAGCCATGGATAAGTCCTTACGCACCAGCACCAATACCAACACCGGTCTCAGCCGCCGCTCCTTCTTAAAAGCCAGCGCCCTGTCATCCGGTGGTCTGCTGCTCAGTGTTGCCCTGCCCGGCTGTACCGCCATCGGCATGAAAAATCAGGGCATGGTCAGCGCCGGCGAATGGCAGAGCAATGCCTGGCTGCGCATCGACACCGATAACCGCATTACCTTTATCCTCGACCGCGTTGAAATGGGTCAGGGCACCTATACCGGTCTGGTCACGCTGCTGGCCGAAGAGCTGGAAGTCGACCCGGCGCTGGTACAGGTCGAGTTTGCCGGCGTCGGCAGCGCCTACGATAACCCGCTGTACAAACTGCAGATCACCGGTGGTTCCACCAGTGTGGCCAGCAGCTTTAAACGCATCCGTCTGGCCGGTGCCAGCGCGCGTGAAATGCTGAAGCAGGCCGCCGCTCAGGTCTGGGCGTTGGACAACACCAGCAGCCTGCACTGCGACAACGGTCAGGTGATTCACAGCAGCGGTAAAACCCTCAGCTACGGCGAACTGGCGAGCATTGCCGCCACCTTTGCCGTACCGGAAGACACCGCGCTGAAGTCGCCGGATGAATACCGCTATATCGGTAAATACAACAAACGTCTGGATGCCCTGCAGAAAGTAACGGGCCAGGCCGTTTATGGTATCGACGTTGAATTGCCGGGCATGCTCTATGCCGTAATCAGCCGCGCGCCGGCCTTTGGTGGCACGGTCAAAACCCTCGACAGCAGCGCGGCCAAAGCCGCCAGCGGTGTAGTTGATGTATTCCCGCTGCAAGCCGCCGGTCGCTCAGGAGTCGCCGTAGTCGCCCGTTCTTACTGGCAGGCGCGTAAGGCACAGCAATTACTGCAGATCGAGTGGCAGACGCCGGAGGTCGCGCCCAGCAGCGACGCTATTTTTGCTCAGTACGCCCGCGATCTGGATAACGAAGACGGTGAACAGGTACGCGACGACGGCGACTTCGACAGCGCCGCCGAACAAGCGGCCAGCACCTTAACCGCCGAGTATCAGCTGCCCTATCTGGCCCACGCCACGCTGGAACCACAGAACTGCGTGGTGAAGGCCGACGCCGATGGTATGGAAGTCTGGGCGCCAACCCAGTCGGCCAGCATGGCGCGGGTCGCGGCCGGTAAACACAGCCGCTACAGCCTTGATGACATTGTGATTCACACCACCTGGATTGGCGGCGGTTTTGGCCGCCGTATCCTGCAGGATTACGTCGCCGAATGCGCGGTGATTGCCGACCGCCTGCAACAGCCGGTGAAGCTGATCTGGAACCGTGAAGAAGACACCGCCCACGACTGGTATCGCCCGGCCAGCCTGCATCGTCTGCAGGCAACGATAGGCGCCGATGGCAAAGCCAGCGGCTGGCAGCACCGCATTGCTCACCCGAAAGTATTCGAGTGGTTTGTCGGCGATGCC
>NZ_DDCJ01000090.1:4079-4379 GCF_002335285.1 Thalassolituus sp. UBA2009 | reverse complement strand
GCTGAGGCCAGTTTTCCTCATTAACTTCGTCGTTCGTCATTCATTTAGCCCGCTAATATCACTCCTCTCTCCTTGTTCTGAGAAAAACCAGCTCTCAGCAGGGCCTATTCAATTAGTGTCGACAGGCCCTGGTCAGGGGTAAATGGGGCTCCACTGCCACACCCGGTTCAGAAAATGGTAACGCGCATTTACAAAATCCAGTACAGGGCCTCCAGCGCCACCGCCACCTGAATACGGTTTTCGGCCAGTGGCCGTGGCAGCATGTCTTCGGCTTTCGCCAGCCGTCTTAATAAGGTGTTG
>NZ_DDCJ01000090.1:3251-3988 GCF_002335285.1 Thalassolituus sp. UBA2009 | reverse complement strand
AGCCTGCGCCAGCTCGCCCAGTACGTGCCCGGAATAATGCTGAATCGATTTTGCATCTTTGGCTAAAAACGCCATTAAGCGCACACGGTCGTAGCTCACCAGCTGTACGTTGGATTTTAATCGCCCCAGAACCCGCTGCGCCGCTTGGGCATCCAGATGCGAGCGGCGGAAACCATCAACCCCATTGCCGCCTTCGCCATAACTGATGCGGGTGTTTTCTTTTTTCTTTAATGCCATTTCCAGCACTTTTTCATTCACCGGAAATTCTGCCGCCGCCCATACCCAGATCAATGATGGACTGACGATAATTTTTAATGAGGTTTTTTGCTGACAGGCTTTCTGGAATGCGGTGGCCAGATGCTCCAGATCGGAAATTTCGGTATCAATTTCCTCACTCCAGATAATGGCGCTGTGATGAGTCTGCGCAAAGGGGTAATTCAGCAGCCGCTCGGCGGCGGCCAGGTCCATCGCCTCGCCGGCCACAATCTGCGAAATAAGCTCGCGCTGTTCTTCCAGCTGGCCGCTTTTACGCGCCTCTGCATCCTGTTTCATACGCTGGATACCCAGCTGCAGACTGTCATCAATAAAGGTGTTGATTGATACCGAAGAAATCTCCAGCAGTTGCTGCAATTCCAGCGGGTCCTGAGTCAGCTGGAAAACAATTTTCATCCAGTATTGCCAGGCAATATCCTGCACCGAGCGCGCATTACTGAGCAGCACCTGAGCAGCCTGAGTCG
>NZ_DDCJ01000090.1:0-2985 GCF_002335285.1 Thalassolituus sp. UBA2009 | reverse complement strand
TTCGATGATGGCGTTCAGCCAGTGAATGGTACCGGCACGGATAGCGCGCCGCTGACGGGCCGATAACAGCGGGTCAACGTACTGAGTCTCTGCCCCCACCGTTTTGAAGTTGCCGCCTTCGAGCTCGTCCAGAACCTCTGGACTGGTCGCCAGTTGCAGCGCCAGCTCTGCGCCGGTGCGCATCAGTTCAAGAATCCGTGGCGATACGCTGGGCCAGCGCTGCCGGCTACTGACGGCCAGTTTCATAAGGTCTCCATTGTTAGCGCCTGTGCAAAGTGCACCAAATATACCCACATCAGTGTTGTTTTGTACATTGATGAGCCGGAGTTCCGTTCATAAGATGACCAGACTCAGCGAATAGCCGGATCAGACTGGCAGCCATCTGCCCGGCGTTCTGATGCCTGCAGGTGCTGCAGTACAGACCAGCAGACGCGCGCAGACGTGTAATGGCAAACAATAATAAGAGGCCAAACCGTGAAAAATTTTACCGACAAAGTGGTTGTGATTACCGGCGCCGCATCCGGTATGGGACGGGAATACGCGCTGGAGTTTGCCCGCCTCGGCGCAGTGGTTGCCATCACCGATGTCAACGCAGAACAGCTGGCTGAAACCCATAACATGGTAAAAGCCATCACCCGTAAAAACAGCCTGAGTGAAGTGCTGGATATTGCTGCCGAAGAGAGCGTGACGGACTTTGCGGGTAAGGTAAAACGCGAGCTGGGTAATGCCCACATCATTATTAACAACGCCGGTATCGGCGGTGGCGGTGCACCGGTCTGGGTGCAGGATAATGGCCAGTATCACACCACCATGCAGGTGAACTTCTTTGCCGTGGTGTATATCACCAAAGCTTTTTTGCCACAGTTGCTGGCCAATCAGGAAGGTGCTGTGGTGAATGTGTCCAGCGTGTTTGGCCTGTTAGGAACGCCCGGCACCAGTGATTATTGCGCGTCTAAATTTGCCGTACGCGGTTTTACCGAGTCACTCATGGTTGAGCTCGCCGACACACCCATTTCAGTACATCTGGTGCATCCTGGTGGTATTAAAACCAATATCGCCAAACATTCGAAAAACGGCGCCGAATTCGAAGAAAAATATCTGAAAACCGATCCGCTGTTTGCCGTACGCGAAGTAATTAAAGGCATCAAAAGCGGTAAGCAACGCATGATTTTTGGTTATCAGTCGTCATTGCTGCGTTTCCTTACTTTGCTGCCACTGAAACTGCGCAACCGCATATTGCACCGCGAAATGGGCGATATGCGCGACCCGGAGCACTACGCGGTGCTCGAACAATACTCCACATCCTCATCACGAAGCTGACAGAAAAATAACCAATGGCATCTGTTAAACAGGGAGACATTATGAATACAAAATTTCAGCCAAGCATTGAAGCGCGCAAAGATATCGACTTCGGTCTGGACGCCGACTTCCCGAAATACTGGAATGGCAACGACCCGTTCAGAACCCGCGTAATGGATGCACTGCAGCTCAGCTTTCCTGATGGTGAGCGCTATTTTATTTCCAGCGTACGCGCCTTCCGCGACCGAATTACCGACCCGAAACTGCAGCACGATGTAAAAGAATTCACCATGCAGGAAGCGCAGCACGGTATTGCCCATACCAAATTCAATGATCTGCTGGCGGCACAGGGCATGCCGATGGAAACGATTCTGAATGAGCTTAAGGAATACATTAAAAGAGATCAGAAAAAGTATTCCGACGAATTTAATCTGGCGCTGACTGCAGCCTACGAACACTTTACCGCACTGCTGGCAGAAACCTTTTTCTCACGCAAAGAAGTAACCGCCGACATTCATCCGAAAATGCGCGCCCTGCTGGCCTGGCATGCGATTGAAGAAATGGAGCATCGCTCGGTGGCCTTCAACGTAATGAAAACCGTCGCTAAAGTTGGTTATATCAAACGCTGTACGGCAATGGTAATCGCCACCCGCCACACCACCAAAGTGATGTTTGACTACGCCGATGTACTGCTGAAAACCGATGGCTATAACTGGTTCCAGCGCCGCATGATGTTTATTAAAAACCTGAACTGGATGTATGGCCGTAAAGGTATCCTGTCATCCATGCTGCCAAAGCTTTTAATGTACTTTAAGCCGAGCTTCCACCCGGAAGATATTCCGGTAATTCACAACTACGGTGAGTGGGTTCGGGTATACGACTCAACCGGCAACCCGCATCAGGCCTGTGATGCGTTGCTGGCGGCGGCGTATTGAGGAGAACTCAGGAATGGCGTCTGAAGCCCCGGAGATTTGCTCCGGGGCTGAATTTAAAGCGCAATCACTTCAACATCAAAGGTATCCGCTTCATCACAAAATGAAGTTGTTAAAAAGGGAGACTCAATCACTTTAAGCTTCGGCAGGTGACGAATATCCTGCGCAGAGTGCATATCAAAATAGTCTTCGCTGCCACTCCAGTGCGGAGCCAGCTGGCTGTAAATTTCATCACCACCATCTGCACAAAGCTCAGTGATATCGGCTAACAAATGCTGGGGAATACCGAGCTTCTGGAAATAATCTCTGACCTCTGGCATCACCTGACAGGCTTGTTCACTTTCAGGATCCATATGAGCGTTTTCCGGCTTTTTGACAAATTCCCAGACATCAAAAGCCGGCCTCAGGGTTTTGTCTTCATACATCAGTTTCTGAATCACCATCAGTTTGAAACCAAAATCAGCAAATACGGATACCAGCCCGGACTTTTGCATCAGTTTTTCCCGCGCACTGCTGTCGTATAAGGCTTTATCTTTAAGATCGATTTTAAGCTTTGACTTTAATTTTTTAAGCACTGGCGGAAGGTCGGTGAATGGATTGTTTCTGACATTCACCTTTTTTAATGCCGGCAGATCGGTCAGCCACTCCGGCAAACTGGCCAACTGACACCCCGACAGATCGATTTCCTCAAAAGCAGTCAGCTTGGCCATACTTTCAGGCAACTCGCGGATCGGATTATCACTGAGATCCAGCG
>NZ_DDCJ01000031.1:0-6762 GCF_002335285.1 Thalassolituus sp. UBA2009 | reverse complement strand
AAGGGCCGTAACTTTGTAAATGTTACCCGATTGACAGGCCGAATCACGCTCAGGCTGAGCATTTTGGCCAACCGCCTGCGGCGTTGTGATCATTGTCAGTGCCGGGGGAGCTGAGTAGGGTGAAGGCTTCTCTTTTTAATGAAAGGTTGCCGTATGGAGCAGTATCTGCAAAGCACCCGCTATTTTGATGCAGCCAATCCGCAGGTTGTGGCACAGGCGCGCGCGCTGGCTGGTGATGCATCTGATCCGCTGGAGATTGCCCGCCGGTTGTATCTCGGTGTACGTGATGGTGTGCGCTACAACCCTTATACCTTCAGTGATGATCCGCAGAGTTTCAGCGGCAGTCATTGTCTGGCTGCGGGTCAGTCATACTGTATTCCCAAGGCGGTATTGCTCGGCACTATGGCGCGGGCGCTGGGTATTCCTTCCCGGCTGGGATTAGCGGATGTGCGTAATCATCTCTCGTCACCGCAGCTGCTGGCGTTTTTGCGTTCCGATGTATTTGTTATGCATGGCTATATTGAGCTGTGGCTGAATGAGCGCTGGGTAAAAGCGACACCGGCCTTCAATAAAGCGTTGTGTGAGCGTATGGGCGTGGGCGTGCTGGAGTTCGATGGCGAGCAGGATTCGGTGTTTCAGCCGTTTGATGAACAGGGCCGGGCGCATATGGAATATCTGAACGATCATGGCACCTTTGATGATGTACCGGTTGATTTTATTGTCGCTCAGGTTGCAGCGGCTTATCCGCATCTGGTGAAAACCGCCGATTTTGCCGAGCGCTCACTGGAAGGGGACATGACCGCGCCTGTGAGTTGAATCGGTCAGAGCCCCTGATCGTCGCCACAAAAATCCTTTGCTGGCTGACGGCCACCGCACTTCGCAGAATGTGACTATTTACGGAGGCTGGTATGCAGAAACTGAACAAGGGGCGGAGCTGGTTGTATATACAGCCGTGCTTTGGGGACTGAGTGGCACTCTATGTGTTGCTGAAGAACCGGCAGAGGACACTGATGAGCCGGTAGCGACAACTGTGGATGACGGTGATGAAGCGTATCGCCGTGAGATTCAGCAGGAATGTGAATCTCAGGCGACGTCAATGGAGCTGGAAGGGTCCGACCGGGCCGATTATGTGCGTTTATGTCTGCAGCAATACGGCCTGTGAACCGTGGTCAGCCGCGTCCGCGGGTACGGGTGCGGTTAGCGCGGGCATTTTTCTCAATAAAGATCATGATCTTGGCGGCCACGTCGATACCGGTTGCTTCTTCAATGCCCTGAATGCCGGGAGATGAGTTCACTTCCATCACCACCGGGCCATGGTTGGAGCGCAGAATATCGACACCGGCAACGTTCAGGCCCATGGTGCGTGCGGCGCGTACCGCGGTGGCACGTTCTTCCGGGGTTATGCGGATTAAAGAGGCGCTGCCGCCACGGTGCAGGTTAGAGCGGAATTCGCCTTCCTGTGCCTGACGTTTCATGGCGGCCACGACTTTATCGCCCACCACAAAGCAGCGGATATCGGCACCGCCGGCTTCTTTGATGTATTCCTGCACCATGATGTTGGCTTTTAAACCCATAAAAGCCTCAATCACGCTTTCGGCGGCTTTGCGTGTTTCCGCCAGCACCACGCCGATGCCCTGAGTGCCTTCCAGCAGCTTGATCACCAGTGGGGCGCCGCCGACCATGCGGATCAGATCGGGAATATCATCCGGGCTGTGGGCAAAACCGGTAACCGGCAGACCAATGCCTTTACGAGCCATTAACTGCATAGAGCGCAGCTTGTCGCGTGAGCGGCTGATGGCGACGGATTCGTTCAGCGGATAGACGCCCATCATCTCAAACTGGCGCAGTACTGCAGTGCCGTAAAAGGTAATGGAAGCACCGATACGCGGGATAACAGCATCAAAATCATCCAGCTCGTGGCCCTGATAATGGATGCTGGAATCCAGACTGTTGATATTCATATAGCAGTGCAGGGTATCCAGAACACTGACTTCATGTCCGCGCGCTTCGCCGGCTTCCACCAGGCGACGGGTGGAGTAGAGGTTGGCGTCACGCGACAGAATAGCAATCTTCATAGGGAATCGGTTCCTGGATACTGGCGTTCGACATCGACCAGAAAACGCCCGCTGATGGCCCGGCGGCCAATCAGCATGGGGTATTTCATGCTGCCGCGGTGGCTGAGGCTGAGTTCGATGGTCCAGGTTTTCCCGGCAGCGAAAAGCTGAGTTTTAATGATGTAGCGATGGCTGCGCTGGCCATTGGAGCTGGCGATCACACGACGGTCGACCACCTCGGCTTCACAGATCTGATCCAGGGTTGCGGTGTCGTTATCAAACAACACATGGAAGCGAACCCAGGATTTTCCGTCCCGTTTAAAGGGCTCAATGCGTTCAGCATGCAGGCTGCTGGTGCAGGCCCCGGTATCGACTTTGGCCAGACACTGGATGCCAAAGTCGGGGAGAGAGACTTGTTCTATGTAGCCGAGTACAGGCTTAATCATCGCTGTCTATGCTGTCCGAGCCGGTTTCAGCCACAGCAGCGGAAGAAGCCGTGAAGTAGATCTGCTTACGGCGTAATGCATTGAGGTAAATGGCCCAGGTTTTCTCGACATCAGAGGCTGGCTTCTCGTTACCGTGACAGGTGGCAACAAAGCGCTCTTCTTCGTCATTCTGTGGCGCGCGGCTGCCTTCGTGCAGCGCTTTCATGGCCACACCTTTTGTTTCCAGAATCTGCGCCTGAATACGGGTGAAATCCCCTGAACGCTGGAAACCACGTGGAAAATTGCGGTCGTCAAAGAACTTTTTATCGCAGTCAAAACTCTTCACTTGGCTATTGTCCATTCTGCACCTACTATCCCGATGAGGTAATTTTGGGCGGAGTATGGTCAGCCATGATTCGTCGGTAAAACAAAAAAAACTTATCGTAACGAAAATTTTCTTTGGTCGATATGGACACAGAACTGCTTAAAACTTTTATGGAAGTCTCACGTACCCGGCACTTCGGACGGGCGGCAGAAAACCTGTATCTGACGCAGTCTGCCGTCAGCTTCCGGGTGCGCCAGCTGGAAGGACTTCTGGGGGTGGAACTGTTCTCCCGCCAGCGCAATAACATTCAGCTGACCCCGGCAGGTGAAAAACTCATGCCATTGGCTGAAAGCAGCGTTCTGCTGGAACAGCGTATCCGCCAGGAAGTGGCGATGGCGGATGGCAAAAGCCAGCAGATGTCACTGGGGGCGACCCCGAATCTTTGGGATGCCTTTCTGCAGGAGCAACTGCGCCTGTTTATGAGCAGCTCTCCGGGGATTGCCCTGAACGCCATGGCGCACAGCAGCGGTAATCTGGTAAGGCAGATTATTGAACGTACCCTGGATCTGGCCTTTGTCTTTGATGCTCCCAAAGTGGACGAACTGACCACCATTGAAGTGATGAACATCCCTCTGTATCTGGTTTCCGCTGAACCCTGTGAAAGCTGGCAGGATGCACTGGCGCAGGATTATGTGCTGGTGGACTGGGGAACGTCGTTTCAGATTCAGCACGCGCAGGAGTTCAAAGGGGCAAAACCACCGGTATTACAAACCAACACCGGACGGATTGCGCTGGATTGTATTCTCAGCAATGGCGGCTCGGCGTATTTGCCGTCGAGTCTGATTCAGCCGTACCTCGACAGCGGGCAAATGCATGTTGTGCCCGATGCGCCGGTCATCAACCGTACGGTTTATGCCAGCTTTCATGCCAGCAGTGGCCGTGAAGAGCTGATTAATAAAGTGATCGAACAGATTGCAACCAATGTCACTGCCGCGGCTGCACTGGCATCGCCACAGGGGGAATCCCGATGAGTATGCGTTGCCAGGCATGGGTTATGACACAGACCGGTGGGCCTGAGGTTATACAGAAAGCTGAGATTGAATTACCTGAACCGGGCATCGGTCAGGTACTGATTCGTGTGGTGGCTGCTGGTTTCAATCCGGTGGATACCAAAATCCGTGCCGGGCTTGCGGCCATTGCGCCACAGTCTGGTGTGCTGGGCTGTGATGTCAGCGGCTATATAGAAGCAACAGGCGAAGGCGTCAGTGCATTTTCTCCGGGCGATGCTGTTTATGGCTGCGCCGGCGGGGTTAAAGGACATCATGGTGCGCTGGCTGAATATATGGTTGCCGATGCCGATTTACTGGCCCCTGCTCCTCATAATCTGCCGCTGGAAGACTGCGCTGGTCTGCCCATTGCTGCTATTACGGCTTACAACGCAGTACAGCGCTTGCAGCTTCAGGCCGGAGAGCGCTTGTTTGTGGTGGGCGCTTCCGGTGCGGTTGGTCTGATGATGACGCAGATTGCACATCAGTTGGGTGCGCTGGTTGAAGGCTCGGCCGGCAGTCGTGAACGTATCGCTCAGGTTGAGGCCTTTGGTGGCCGTGGCTGGCTGCATTCCCAGTGCAGTGAGCTGGTTGCGCAGGGAGAGAGTTTCGCCAGAGTGCTGGACACCTTTGGTGGTGCGGGCCTGCAAACCGCTCTTGAACTGGCAGCACCTTATGCGCAGGTGGCGACGATCAATGCCCGTAATCAGTATGATTTATCCCAGGCGCATGCCAAAGCGCTGACCCTGCATGCTGTTTTTATGCTGTTGCCACTGTTGCGGCAGGAAAATATGGCGGCCCATGGGGAGTGCCTGAGAACTCTGACAACCAGCATTGAAGCCGGTGAGCTTAAAGGCCTGCCTGTGCGGCGTTTTGCTATGTCTGAAGTTGCACAGATCCATGCCCGTTATGAAGCTGGAGAATTACCGTTTAAGGCGGTGATGCTGCCCGACTTCTGAATCAACAGGAGTCAGGCATAAGGAGCATCCGCGGGGGGTCAGTCGATCCCCAGCCATTTGTGCGTCTGCAGGCTCAGCTTCCATTGTGGGTGGGCAAGACAATATTCGACGGTCTTGCGCATATTGCTGACGGACAGCCCTTCCTTTGCCCCTTCATTCTTATCCGTTGCCAGAATCATGGCCTGATAATCGGCCATCGGCTGCAGATAAAAATGCCGCGTATTAAAAGAAGCAAAGCGTTCCGGCATGGCTTTGCTCTGCGGATAGATCAGCTTCAGTTCATCACACGCGGTAATAACAATTTCGGCATCGGCTTTGGGGCTCAGACAAAGCCAGTCGATGCCTGCAGGCGCAGGCAGAGTGCCGTTGGTTTCAACGCCGACTTCAAAGCCCGCATTGTGCAGTGCTTCTATTAAATGTACGTCGAGTTGCAGCAAAGGTTCACCGCCGGTGCAGACCACATAGGGAACTCCCTGAGCAGGGTCTGGCCACAGGCTGCTGATCAGGCTGACCAGTTCCGCTGCACTGTAGATTCCGCCATTTTCACCATCGGTGCCGATAAAATCGGTGTCGCAGAAATCGCAGACGGCGGTACTGCGTGAATCTTCGCGGCCATTCCACAGATTGCACTTACTGAAGCGACAAAACACAGAAGGGCGACCGGCTTGCGCGCCTTCGCCCTGCAGTGTGTAAAAAACTTCCTTAACGCGGTAGCGGTCGGCCATCAGCTGTTCTCGTACGCCAGTGGATCGGTGGCATGGTTATGGGCAAAGGCTTCCAGGCGTTCGACGCAGGAGCCGCACTTGCCGCAGGCTTTCTCACGACCGTTGTAGCAGGTCCAGGACTTACCGTAATCCAGGCCCATCTTCAGACCGTCAGCAAGGATCTCTGTTTTGTCGCTGTTCAAGTACGGAGTGACGATATCAACCGGCTCGTAGTTGGCCAGCTTGGCGACCTTATTCATGGCGTGAACAAAGTCCGGACGGCAATCCGGGTAAATCGCGTGGTCACCGGAATGCGCGCCGTAGAATACTTTGCTGGCACCAATATCCACGGCGTAACCAATGGCCAGCGACAGCAGAATCATATTGCGGTTCGGCACCACAGTAGATTTCATATTGGCTGCTTCATAGTGGCCTTCCGGGATTTCGATATCAGACGTCAGAGAGGAGCTCTGCAGCAGTTGGTTGATTGCGGTGATATCAATGATGCGGTGGTTGATTTCCAGTTCTTCACACACGCGGGTGGCAAAAGCGATTTCTTTGCGGTGCTTCTGGCCGTAATCAAAGGTAAGAGCATAGAGCTCGTATCCTTCTGCTTTAGCTTTATTAAGGATGGTAAAGGAATCCATCCCGCCGGAATAAATAACAACGGCTTTCTCGGCCATAACTAACCTCTTTCTTAAAAAGATACTGGAACAGATAAACAGTCCGAACCAGGGAGCCGGGTGGCTCCGGGAATTAAGGCGGCAAGTATACGTGCTTTATATAGAAGGGGGAAAAGGGGGGCTGAAAATGCTCCTGTAAATTTTTTTCAGAAACCTGTTGACCGCTGGCAGGATCTCTCTATAATGCGCCCCTCTCGACCGCTACGGTGTGTTGAGGAAATTGAAAAAGCTTTATTTTTCAATGACTTGCAAGATTCTCACGAATCGGCGGTCACTGAAGAAATCTCGAAAAAGGTGTTGATTTCGGTCAGTAAGAGCGTAGAATGCGCCACCTGCTTTGAGAGTGACCCGGAATGGTTGTTTGAAGCTGAGTTAAGTGTTTGATTTTAAAAGAAATTTTGAAAATTAACGCTTGACAGGATCTGAAGGTGCTGTAAAATGCGCCGCCTGACTCGGGAAGCGAAAGTGGAAAGATTCAGAAGGTTAAGTGGTTGAAAAGATTCAAAAAATTGCTTGACACTAAGAGCTGCTTCTATAGAATACGCAGCCCGCTTTGAGAGAAACGA